>JASLFF010000005.1 GCA_030150795.1 Terriglobales bacterium
CCTCCCGGGTCGATGGCCTGCAAAACGAGAAGTTGTATATGGACATTATTGAAGACCAGTTAGCGGCCAAAAAATAATGCCGGACAGAGGACTCTTGATAGAGACCTCCGCTCGGCTTATATACGCTCCTAGTTGTTTTGCTGCGAATCCCTGCTCGGCAGCGCTAAACCTGTTTCAGTACTCTTCCTCTGCTTTCGACATATGCTCTATCCTGCCCCGGAAATACTTCGCTAAAGACAGATGCGGAAATCTCCGCATCATCGCCTTGCCGTTCTCTGCCGATTCTCTGCAGCAATTCCGTCAAGAAAAGAAGAATAGGAGCGTCGGTTGATAAGGGCGGCCGCAAAAGCAGATCGGTATCGCCTATGATACTTTCACCGCATACACGTACAGACTGTCCGCCGGCGCGCAATGCTGAATCGTGGCAAAAACAATCCTGTGGCTGGATTGGGAGTTCCAACCCCAAAGCGAACAGGAATAAATTGCCTTGAGGGACATCCTGCATCCGGTATTCACCATTTGGCGCGGCAACTGTGCAGGCCAATGGCTTTGACTGAGGAATAGGCGTGGCGAAAAGGCCAACGCAAGCAATCCCTCTAAAGCCCTCCGGCATCATCACGCGTCCGGAAAAGGTGGTTCCGTCAGCATTGCCTGCGCGCGGTTGTTCCATGCTGTGATGATCGTGAATGGCATGCCGCGTCGATTGGGCCAGCGCGCGAAATTGTTGTGGTGATACGCCAAAACAGCCGGTAAATCTCCGCGTGAAAGTTCCCACGCTGCTGTAGCCGACGTCATAGCAAATGTCTATGACCTTGCGGCGGGTATGCAGGAGCAGCGTCCGCGCCACATCCAAACGCAATGCTGAAAGAAAATGAAGAGGCGGAAGACCGGTGACGCTGCGAAAAGTCCGCGTGAAATGATATGGGCTGGCGAAGCCTATTCTAGCCAGAGAACGCAGTGATAGCGGCTGATCGATTCCGCACCGCATCGCGGTGATGGCACGCTTTACTGATTCGTGGTGCAGCCTCGTTGTTGATTCGCGTACAACTGCCTGGTCCATATCGTTATCCTTTCCACGGTGAAACGCCTCGTTATTGCCGGCATGCAACTGGTTCAGCAAAGCTGGCCAGCGCCCGCCTCAGGCATTCGGGAATGGGCGTTGGCGTAAGGCGCCCTTCATTGCGGCGCATGCAAGCAATCTGCTGTTCGCCGCGCGCAACAAGTACGGGCTCCAGCGCGTCCCGCCAGTATTCAAATCGCATTGTGATTCTGTTCTGATGCATGTCTTCCAGGAACATTCGCACTGTCACTTCATCAAAGGCCTTCACTTCATCCAGAAAGCTGCACGAGCAATTCAGAGTGACGAGCGCAAGCCCTTCTTCAAGTTGTGGCAGAATCTCAGGAGCATGGTCGCGGAGGAAATGTTCCCGCGCTCTTCCCTGCCAGTGGAAGTAATTGGTGAAGTACACGTTCCCGGTCAGGTTCGTTTCTTCAAATCCAACGACCTGCTTGTATTCATAAAACTTCATGACGTCTTTCGGTTTAGAAAAGCAAATGCAATCTCGTCTTCCAAACCCTGGACTGATGCGCGAAAAGCCGCCGCACGCATTCCTTCCGACGACAGAATCGTCCAACCATCGGAGGTCCTGGTTTGGATTTGCAAATGCTGGTCGAACGCGGCCCCGCATTTCCTCAAACTTTCCTTCAAGGTCCAGACCTGAGTGGCCGCGTCTTGCATCGAAATATTGCTCTCAGTCGCAATCATCTGCGCCAATGAGAACCAATGCTCACCCAGTAATCCGCCCCATGACGCCTCACTGCGGTCCGCGCAGAGCTCCATATCGCACCCCACGGGCTGTCGCGAGTGAGCGGTGAGAATCAGGCCTCCACAGTGTGAACGGGAAATTTCCATTCCTGTGTCCACGCAATCTTCCAGCTTACCGTCGGGTCGATGACAAGAACATTTAGGTTCTTGGTCCGCATTAGCTTCTTTCAAAGCAACACATATGGCCGCTGCCGGCATGATCTCGGCAAGTCGGCGCTCTAAATAGGGTGCGAGCAAGGCTGCTGGCCAGGGCCTTTGCATTTCAATCGGGGCGACAGCGTGCAGCCTCAATCCACTCCAGCGCTCACAAATGCGCCCATTGGAATCCTCGACCTGAACGTCATAAATGAAATCATCCCCATCGTGCTCGCGCTCTTCAGCCGTAACAATTGCGGACGCACTTGTCCACAATGCGCCAGCCAGAACGGAATCCACTCCAGTGGGCAATACAGTCTTGTGTGGAATACATGCCTGCACGCAGTGGATTACTGCGTCCCGAGACGCGGCGTCACCGAGAGTCATGTCTCCGGGAAGATAACGCGCAAACCACTGCTGTTTTTCGGAACTGGAGAGGACGGCAACGCAGCGCCTGGCTTCCAGCTCGTGATATGCGGTAATGCGGCGGAAACGTCCCTGGTGAAAAAGGATGCGCCCGTACAGATCGCCGTCAGGATTGAGTGAAAGTTTTTTCTGTCGCGTCGTGTCTCTCACAGGCGATTCCATCCGGCTGCCAGAATCGGCGCTGAAAATGCATTCGCCAGTGAAGTGATCGACGTGAAATTGCGTTGTTGAACTGCGCACCACAACAGCAATCACTCCGGGTTGGCGGCGTACGGCGGCAACCCGCAGCACAATCGATTTGCCCGGAGGAACGACGATGGGACGATTGAAGCGCAGATTGCGAAACTCCGGCAGACAGTCGGTTTCATCCAGTGCGCTCGCCACCTGTGCCATCGCTTCCATGCCCAGTACGGCCGGAAAGATCTGGTCTCCCTGGAAGCAGTGTTCTTTCAGATATGGGTCGGTGTCGGCGGAAATCTCCGAATCGGCGATCAATTCAATGCCGGGATAATGCAAGCGCACATTTTCCAGGAAACGCAAGAATGGCAACTCAGAATGGCCAAACCTGAGAGTAGGCAGATTGCCCGTTCGCGCTGTCACAATGCAGGAAGCAGGCGCCGTATTCCAGGCAAGCAGTTCCGGCAAACAGTTGAGAGCCTGGTCCAACGGCAACGGCACGATTCCCTGTTGTTGCAAAGATTCCAAAACGCCCAAACGCTGGCCCATCCCTACACCTGCCCAGACTGACCATTCCAGATTTAAACAACGGCAAGCAGGATGCTTTCGTTGCCATTCTTCCATTTCCATCCGAAG
>JASLFF010000074.1 GCA_030150795.1 Terriglobales bacterium
CACAACTGCGCAACGCAGTTTACTTGTCATAGTGGAGAAGCGAAAACACTTCCGTTCCCTCAAACTTTTTCCGACCATTCAAAAAATCCAGCTCCACCACAAAGCCCATGCCTTCCACCTTTGCGCCCAGTGATTGTGATAGTTGCAGGCAGGCATTGGCGGTTCCGCCGGTAGCAAGCAGATCGTCCACGATAATCACTCGCTGGCCCGGCTTGATAGCGTCTTTGTGGATTTCCAGCGTGTCGGTGCCGTATTCCAGGTCGTAAGTCCACTTCACGGTTTCAGCGGGCAGCTTGCGCGGCTTCCGGATGGGCACAAACCCTGCGTTTAAGCGATACGCCAGCGCAGGTCCAAAGATGAAGCCGCGTGCCTCAATGCCCAGCACCAGATCGACGTTGTGATTGATGAAGTGCTCTGAAAGCGCGTCAATGAGCGTGGCAAATCCCACTTTGTCCTTGAGCAAAGTCGTAATGTCGTAAAACAAAATTCCCGGCTTGGGAAAATCCGGCACTTCGCGGACCAGCTTTTTCAGATGCTCGCAATTCAATGCGGCTTTCGGCTCCATCTACCATGCTCCTTCAATGCGAAATGTTGTAAGACCATCCACCGGTTCGGCCGATAATTCTGTCACTTCATCCACACGCGCCGCGCGCGGCCCCTGGCGCAATTTGCCGGCGAAGGCCGCATGCTGCTGGTCGCTGCCCATGGCCAGCGCTTCCACCGTGCCATCAATGTTGTTCCTGACCCAGCCGGCCAGTCCCAGTGAGCGCGCTTCATGGTCAACAAACCAGCGGAAGCCTACGCCCTGCACACGTCCGCGAACAATATAACGTTTTGCAATCATAAAAAGCAGTCAGCACTCAGCAAAACCAGGATTAACCGCAAGGACTTAAAGATCGCAATAGGTATTTGGTATTTAGTATTTGGCTGCAAGACTGTCGCTCCATTGCTAGTCCGGAATACCTGGTCTTCCAGACAAGCCAAATACTAAATACCAAGTACCTGTTTTCTCTTCGCGTCCTTTGCGGTGAAATCCTCGGCTGAATGCTGATAGCTCCTGGAAAGCCTACGCCCGCGAAAGGTAAGCGCCTTCAGCCGTATCCACGCGGATTTTTTCACCCTCGTTGATGAAAGGCGGCACCTGCACCACCAGACCGGTTTCAGTTTTGGCCGGCTTGGTAACGCTCGATGCCGTGGCGGACTTCAATCCCGGCTCGGTCTCAACAACCGTCAGCTCCACGGTTTGCGGCAACTCGATTCCCACTGGCTTTCCATCGTAAAACTCAACTTTGATGTGCAGGTTCGGCGTCAGATAGTCCACGGAGTCGCCCAGCGTATCTTTGCTGAGATGTGTCTGCTCGTAATTCTCAGTGTTCATAAAGCAGTAGGTATCGCCGTCCTGGTAAAGAAATTCCATGGGAATTTCATCCACTGTGATCTTCTCAATAGGATCGCTGGAGCGGAAGCGGTGCTCAAACATGGCGTTGGTGCGGATATTCCGCAGCTTGGCCTGGATGAAGGCGCGCAGGTTGCCGGGCGTGCGGTGTTCCACTGTAAAGACCAAATGCAGGTCATTGTTGTGTTTGATAATCATCCCCGGACGCATCTGGGTTGCTGGAATTGCCATGTGTTGAACTCTCTCCTTGAAACGCTTGCTGATTGGTGAGTCTTGCCTGCTCTCTTGCGGGAAAAAGCGACGCAGGCGGCCAAACCTGCTGTTGGGCAGTGGCCTGGACGAACTAGAAATTTTACCTCAAATGGCGTGTTTTTTCTTCAGGCCCGCCGACGGCAAGAACATATTTCCCGCAGCGGGAAGCCGCTGCCATGCGTGCGCAGAAACAGGCAAGTCATGTTCGGTTAAGCCGTATGGTTTATTCTTTTTCCTTCCAGGCGGGCAATCCTACTTTATAGCCGGGAAAGTGCGCCAAATTGCCGGAGCGCAGGTTCGAAGTAATCGACTGCCGGATTCGTTGCAGAGTCCCCGCCCCTTGCAAATGCAGAGCGCGTGTAAGCGATTTACGGCTGAGTGGCCGGCCAACACTTTCCAGATAAGTAATGGCCCTATCCAGCAACCGCGGACTAAGAACAAAGCGCAGTTCCGGATTCACGTCTCGAACAATCTCCTGCCAATTTTTGCGCGAGTAACCAAGGCTGAGCAGGGCCAGGCGGCAGCGCTCTGCCCGTTGAAGGGCATTGTGCAGATCAAGCAGAAGCGGCCCTACGCTGATGGCGAGCGGCTGCCCTGATTTGCCCTGGATTCTGGCTGGCTTGAGTTTAGTTTGTTTCCTTCTGTCTCTAATCATGCATTCTCACAGAGCGGCGCGTAGCACGCTAAAGGTAGCGCCGGGGACGACCAATTGGTACAGCATTCCTGCTTCAATCCGGAACTGCTCATAATTTGCGATGATGTTCCTGGCTATACGCCGCCATTCCTCAGAACCGTTCTCCGCTTCCGGCATCTCAGAGCAAAATTTAAGCAGGCGCACGGCTTTGAGCTTCAATAGGTCCGCCGCCCTCTCAATACGCCGGTTGGGAGGCGCAAAACAGGCAAGGGCCTGCAAGACCTCCTCAAGATTTTTGGCCATCAGCCGGGTGACCTCTTTGGAATCATCGAACGTGTTGCATTCAGCGAGCTCCAGGTGATGGACCCTCAGAATCAGATCACGCAACGGCGTTTGCTTGGCAACTTTTCTTAACTTCATACGATCTTGATCCGTTCTGTACCCAGGCTGTCCTCGATCTTTGCGAAAGCCGCTTCCAGCACTTGCAGGTCTTCCTCTGTCATCACGCTTTCTCCCCAGGGCGAGAGGACAACGACGATCCAGGCGATGACGGCAAGAACGTTGGCAATCTGGCTGAGT
>JASLFF010000098.1 GCA_030150795.1 Terriglobales bacterium
GGCCGGATTGTTGCGCTGTTTTCCTTTGCGATTTGTATTGAGTATTGCTCAAAGAACCTCCGCAAGCAGCAAACTCGATAAATTAGAGGGGCCTTATTTATCAAGCGCTTATTGGACTGATTTTTATTTATCGGCGGAAGCCATTACAAGCTATAGGTTATTGATCGCAAAGAATTATCTGAATCTTGGGTAAACCAAAGTAATAGTGAAGACCCAAAATGGAACTCGCAAAAGTAGATAGGGCGGGCTTTTTTTCGAAAATAGAATAAATTGCCCCTGGCAATGGCCGCCATAGCGATTTTATGTGTCCGTTTCGTCTTCGCATGACATGAGCAACTTTTACCTGCAACTTCCCTTATTTATGAACGAATGTTCTGTGGTTAGCTAACAATCCACATACATATACACTTCGTACTCATTGTTTCTACTTATGGAAACAATGTTCCCATTACGGGAACCAAAACTATTCTGATGAATATGGTGGCAGCAATAGGGGCATGCTACACTCCGCCCGAACTTTTTCCTGGTGTCTTGTGAATCTTCCTCAGGCGGCTTTGCGGCGTCCTCTTACCATTGTTGTAATGGTGATTGCCATTGCGCTTGCGTCAACCCTGGCCTGGCTGCAAATGCCCAAAGACATTTTTCCGGAATTCAATCTGCCCACAATTTATGTCGCGCAGGCTTACGGCGGGATGGACCCGGCCCAGATGGAGGGTTATCTAGTTTATTTCTTCGAGTATCACTTTCTTTACCTCACCGGCATTGAACACGTGGAATCGAAATCCATTCAAGGGGCGGCGTTGATGAAGCTCCAGTTCCATCCGGGCACTGACATGTCTCAGGCGATGGCGGAAACGGTTGCGTACGTGAATCGCGCGCGGTCGTTCATGCCGCCGGGCACTGTGCCGCCGCTCATCACGCGCTTCGATGCCGGCAGCGTGCCGACCGGATACCTGGTTTTTTCAAGCGACACGCGTTCGATCACGGAAATGCAGGACGCCGCGCTCAATCGCGTGCGGCCATTGCTCTCTACATTAGACGGTGTCTCCGCGCCTCCGCCCTTCGGCGGCAATGCGCGCAGCATCGTCGTTAATTTGAAGCCGGACCGCCTGAAGTCCTACCACATGTCCCCCGATGAAGTGGCGCAGGCCATTGCCGAAGCCAACGTCGTGAGCCCTTCTGGAAACATCATGAAGGCCGGAAAATATCCGTTGGTGCCGGTCAATTCGGTTCCGCGCAACATTGATGATCTCCGCGCCGCGCCCGTTCGCGGCGGCGAGTATCCGGCTGTTTTTGTTCGCGACGTCGCGGATGTTCAGGATGATTCAGATATCGTGACGTGCTATGCGCTTGTGAACGGAAGACGCGCCATTTACGTTCCGGTGACCAAACGCGCCGATGCCTCAACGCTGGCCGTTGCGCGCGAAGTGCGGGAAAACCTTGCAAAATTTCAGGGTGTTCTGCCGCCAGGCATGAAAGTCAGTTTCGAACTGGACCGGTCGCCTGTAGTGACGAGCGCTTTGGCCGAACTGCCATGGGAAGCATGCGCCGGCGCGCTGTTGACGGGATTGATGGTCATTCTTTTTCTGCGCGATTGGCGTAGCGCTCTGGTCGTCATCGTGAACATCCCGATTGCGCTTATGAGCGCAGTGTTGGCATTGTGGCTCGGCGGGCAAACCATCAACCTCATGACTTTAGGCGGCCTCGCACTGGCGGTTGGAATCCTGGTTGACACAACGACCGTGTGCATGGAAAACATCCATGTTCACCTCGCCCGCGGTCAGTCCATTGCGCGTGCCGCGTTGGACGCCACCGCGGAAACAGCCGGTCCTCGGCTTCTGGCGATGCTCTGTATTTTAGTGATGTTTGCTCCCGCCCTTTTCATGACAGGTGCACCTAAGGCGATGTTTATGCCGCTCGCGTTGGCGGTGGGATTTGCAATGGTCGCTTCCTACTTTCTTTCCAGCACGCTTGTACCGGTCTTGATGGTTTGGATGTCGCGCGTTAAGGAAGGGGCCTTTTCCAGTTCGCGGTGGGGGCTATGGCAAGATCGCTATGCTTCGGCACTGCGAAAGCTGGACCGGCGGCGTGGAGTTCTCATATTGGTTTATCTATGCGTGACGATCGCCGTGATCGCTGGTATTGGAAGGTTATTGGGAACAGAAATGTTCCCGCGAGTCGAGTCAAACGA
Source organism: Terriglobales bacterium (assembly GCA_030150795.1). The sequence goes on from JASLFF010000098.1 coordinate 2,192, forward strand.
ATTGCAATTACGTTTGCGCGCCGCGCCCGGAACAAGCATTGACGGCACGGAGGCGGTGCTTTTGAAGGCACTCGATGTTGTCAAAGCCACTGTTGGCCCCGAGAACGTGCGATTGTCGCTTGGTTTCGTCGGCCTCCATGGCTCGAGCTATCCGATCAACTACCTCTATCTTTGGGATGGCGGGACGGAAGAAGGGGTGCTGCAAATCCAGTTCGCACATGGTGCGACCAGACTCAGTGAAGACTTGAAGAATAAACTTCGTGAACAGTTCGCGTCCCAAATTCCAAACGTAAGTTTCTCCTTCGAGCCCGCTGATTTGATCAGCCGCGTGACAAGCATGGGCGTATCAACCCCCATTGAAGTGGCCGTGAGCGGTCCTAATATTGCCGCCGATCGCGCCTTCGCAGACAAGGTCAAATCCAAGCTGGAGGCTATTCCAACCCTGGACGACGTCCAGTATTCGCAATCGCTTGATTATCCAACTGTCAAAGTGACTGTGGACCGTGAGCGGGCGGGAATCATTGGCCCGACGATGGCCAAGGTTTCACGCGCATTGGTGCCGGCAACATGGTCCAGCCGGTTTGAGATTCCCAACTATTGGGCGGACCCTAACACAGGAATTGCGTATCAGGTCCAAACCCAGATTCCGCAACGGCTCACCACTTCGCTTGAAGACGTCGGCAACTTGCCCGTCATGGAAGCAGCGGGAATGAAATCCGTCCTCTTGCGCAACCTTGGCCGCATCAGCCAGGACACGCAGATGAGCCAATATGACCGCTATAACATGCAGCGGACCTTGACCGTCCGCGCCAATATCTCCAATGAGGACCTTGGCAGAGCGTCGCGTCGCGTCGCCAAGGCAATCGCTGAATTAGGCGCGCCTCCCCCGCGCGTCAGCGTGACCATGCGAGGTCAAGTCGCCCCAATGGAGGAAATGCTCGAAGGATTGCAACAGGGCCTCATCATTGCCATCGGCGCCATTTTTCTGCTGCTGGCCGCAAATTTTCAATCGCTCAAGTTATCGATCATTGTGCTGTCCACCGCCCCGGCGACTTTGGCCGGCGTAGCTCTATCGTTGTGGCTTACGCATACGACCATCAATCTTGACTCTTTCATGGGCGCGATCATGGCGCTGGGAGTCGCCGTCGCGAACGCCATTTTGCTGGTGACTTTCGCTGAGCGCGCTCGAATCAGCGGCGCAACAGCGGCAGAAGCAGCCAAAGAAGGCGCGCGCAGCCGCCTGCGGCCCATTTTGATGACAAGCCTGGCGATGATTGCCGGAATGTTGCCTTTGGCAATTGGGCTCGGCGATGCGGACAGGCAAATGGTGCCACTTGGCCGCGCGGTGATTGGCGGCCTGGGGGCGTCGACGATAGCGACATTGTTTGTACTGCCTGCCATCTTTGCTCGCGTGCAAAAGAACAGTCACCGCCGCTGCGTATCGGTGGCGCCATGAAAATACTGTTGGACCGAGGTTCCGTATGAATCTTCCTCAATTTGCGTTGCGGCGTCCCTTCACGGTTATCGTGATGGTGATCGCGGTGGCGCTGGTTTCCGTTCTCTCATGGCGGCAGATGCCCAAGGACATCTTTCCCACGCTCGGTATTCCGACGATCTATATCGCGCAGCCTTACGGCGGAATGGACCCCGCCCAGATGGAAGGGTACCTGACCTACTACTACGAATACCATTTCCTCTACGTTGCCGGTATTGAGCACATTGAATCGAAATCCATTCAAGGCGCGGCGATCATCAAGCTGCAGTTCCATGCGGGCACTGACATGTCTCAGGCGATGGCCGAAACCGTAGCTTATGTTAATGCGGCGCGCGCGTTTATGCCCGCCGGCACGCTGCCCCCATTCATCACGCGGTTCGATGCCGGCAGCGTGCCAGTGGGCCAACTGGTTTTCTCCAGCGAAACGCGTTCAGTGACCGAAATGCAGGACGCCGCGCTTAACCTAGTGCGACCACTCTTCGCGACACTGCCCGGTGTTTCCGCCCCACCGCCCTTTGGCGGCAGCGCACGCACGATCGTGGTCAACATCGATCCCGACCGGATGTACTCCTACAAAATCTCCCCGGACGAAGTCGTCGACGCAATCACGCAGGCCAATCTCATTAGTCCCTCCGGCAACCTGATGATGGGCGGGAAATATCCGATGGTCCCGCTCAATTCAATTCCGCGCAACGTCAAAGACCTTGAAGCTGTCCCAATTCACACGGGCGTATATCCGGCGGTTTTCGTCCGCGACGTCGCGCAAGTCCAGGATGGCGCGGACATTGTAACCAGTTACGCGCTCGTCAATGGACGCCGCACGGTTTACATCCCTGTAACGAAGCGTGCGGACGCTTCCACTTTGGCGGTGGTCAATCTTGTCAAAAAGAACATCCCGAAATTTCAGAGCGTGCTCCCTTCAGACGTGCACGTAAGTTACGAATTTGATCAATCGATCTATGTAAATCGCGCGCTGACGGGCTTGATCCAGGAAGGAGCTCTGGGAGCGATCCTCACGGGGCTGATGATCCTCATCTTTTTGCGCGATTGGCGCAGCGCAATCATTGTCATCGTCAATATTCCGGTTTCGTTGATGGCGGCAATGCTTGCGCTGCGGCTTGCCGGACACACGGTCAACCTCATGACTCTTGGCGGCCTTGCTCTGGCTGTGGGGATTCTGGTTGACGAAGCGACCGTCTGCCTTGAGAACATCCACGTCCACCTGACCCGGGGCAAAACGCTTGCCCGCGCTGCGCTGGATGCCACCGACGAAACGCGCATTCCCCGCCTGCTTGCGATGCTTTGCATTCTGGCAATGTTTACACCCGCCCTTTTCATGACCGGTGCGGCACGGGCCATGTTTTTGCCGCTTGCCCTGGCCGTAGGCTTCTCGATGGTCGGGTCCTATTTTCTCTCTAGCACCATTGTGCCGCTTCTCTCAGTGTGGTTGCTGCGCGGGCGTGAAAATTCTGCCGAGCAATTGAAAACAAATGAAAGCGCATTCACCCGATTCCAGGGCGTTTATGCAGGTCTTCTCCAACAGCTTGCTCCGTGGCGAAAAGTGCTGGTTGTTGCGTATCTGGCGAGTGCCATGGCGATCATTGTTTTTGTCGGAAGACGATTGGGCGTTGAAATATTTCCGCAAACGGATGCTGGACAGTTGCAAATGCGCTTTCGCGCTCCCGTGGGCACGGACATTGATGGCACTGAAGCCGTTTTTCTCAAGGCGCTGAACCTGATCAAGAAAAGAGTCGGCCCGGAGAATGTGTCCATCTCGCTGGGATTGATTGGCATTCACGGCGCAAATTTCCCCATCAATTTTGTTCACCTCTGGAATGGCGGGCCGGAGGAAGGCGTCTTGCAAGTCCAGATAAAGCCCGGAGCAAAAATCCGAGTCGAGACATTAAAAGAGCAGCTCAGGCAAGAATTTGCCGCGCAGATGCCCGGCGCAAGCTTTTCATTTGAGCCGGCGGACATTGTCAGCCGCGTTATGAGTTTGGGAGCGGACACTCCCATTGAAGTCGCCGTAAGCGGGCAGGACCTTGCCACAAGCCGCGCCTTCGCCGAGAAGGTCAAGGCGCAACTCGAAGACATCGCCGTATTGCGCGATGTGCAATTTGGCCAGTCACTGGATTATCCAACCGTGGACGTGAAAGTGGACCGCGAACGCGCCGGAATCATCGGCCCCGACATGAAAGAAGTTTCCAAGGCGCTGGTACCCGCGACGTGGTCGAGTCGTTTCTTGAATCTCAACTTCTGGGCAGACCCAAACAGCGGCGTCGCCTACCAGGTGCAGGTGCAAATCCCGCAAAAATTAATGACCTCGCTTGAGGACGTGGGAAATCTTCCCGTGCTTCAGCACAAACCCAAAGACCCGGAAAAGAAGCTCAAGGACGTAACCCTGCGCAACATCGCACAAATCACCGAGGGGACGGCGATGGGCGAATATGAGCGCTATAACATGCAGCGCTTAATCAAAGTCCGCGCAAACATATTTGGTGATGACCTGGCTGGCGCGGCACGGCAGGTTAATCGCGCCATCGCCGAACTCGGTCCGCCTCCGCCGGGAGTCACCGTGGCAGTGCGCGGGCAAGTAGTCCCGATGCAGGAAATGCTCGACGGATTATCGCGCGGCCTGGTGCTGGCGGTGATAGCGATTTTCTTATTGCTGACGGCCAATTTTCAGTCGCTCAAAATGTCTTTTATCGTCGTCTCAACGGTTCCGGCCGTGCTGGCCGGCGTGGTGGTGGCGCTGTGGTTGACTGATACAACGCTCAACATCCAGTCATTTATGGGCGCGATTATGGGGGTGGGCGTGGCTGTGGCGAATGCCATTCTGCTGGTGACCTTTGCCGAACAAAACCGGCTTGGCGGAGTGGAGGCGGTGGATGCGGGCATGGAAGGCGCGCGCAGCCGCTTGCGTCCGATCTTGATGACCAGCGCCGCAATGATGGCGGGAATGATGCCCATGGCGCTGAGCCTGGGCGAGGCCGGCGCGCAGGCTGCGCCGCTGGGACGCGCCGTGGTTGGCGGACTTTCGGCTGCAACAATCGCGACGCTGTTTGTGCTGCCATCGGTCTTTGCTGTGGTGCAGGGCCGCAGCCATCGGCGTGCAGCGTCGCTTGATCCCAATGATCCGCAGAGCAGCCACTATCAGGCGGACGGATTAACGAGTTAAATGCGGTTGAAAGAAGTGAAATCCCCTGGAAGGAGTTGAATCTCATATGAAAATTGAATCGCGCGTTTGGATGCATTCAGAAAATATCGATGAAAAACCTCAGCGGCCTGTTGCGGCCGGCGTTTCACGCCCCGCAGGTGAGGTGCGCTGGGAGAGTCGCGGAAAATATCTGCTGCTCCTGGCTCTTGCTGCCTGCATTTTGACTTTTTGCGGGTGCGCGGAGGAAGTTTCTTCTGCCACCGCAAAGCCGGTGGAAACACCAGTGGAAGTCAACGGCGTTCATCCACATCGCGGCGAAGTTTCACGGTTTATTAATTTGCCGGGAGAAGTGCGTCCTTTGTATGAGGTCACGCTTTTCGCTAAAGTTGATGGCTATTTGGAAAAGCTCACAGTCGACAAGGGCGACTCTGTGAAGGCCGGAGACTTGATTGCAGACATCGACGTGCCGGAATTGCGGGCCAATCTCGTCAAATACAAGGCCGAGTTGGAACTGGCCCAGGCTGAGTTCAAACAGTTGAGCGAAGCTTCCACGAACAATGCCGCCGATTCCGAAGCCGCTAAAAATCGTCTGGCCGTCGCCAGCGGCAAACTTGCCGTTGCCAAAGGCAACGTCCAATACACCGAATCCATGTTGAAGTATGCCCGCGTGGTTGCGCCTTTCGGCGGGATCATTACCAAGCGCTACGTTGACCCGGGCGCTTACATTCCCGTACCCAACGCGGCCAGCACTCCCGAAGCGGCAGCAATTGTCAATCTCACCGATTTCAAAACGGTGCGGCTGCAAGTTGCCGTGCCTGAGATCGAGGCAACGCACGTCAAGATTGGACAACCCATCCGCTGGACAGCCGACGACTTTCCCGGCGAGCACTTTGATGGGACTGTCACCCGTGCTTATTGGGCCTTAGACAAACCAACCAAGACAATGTTGACAGAAACGCAAATAGCCAATCCCGGAATGAAATTGCAGCCGGGAATGCTCGTTAACGCCCGTATTGGCATTGAGAAGAGAAATGACGCCCTGTTGCTCCCGGCGGAGACCCTCGTCAAGGAGAAAACAAACTCGTTCATTTACATTTTCAATGACGGCAAGATAAAAAAGGCGCCGGTTGAAGTCGGCTTTAACGATGGCACGAATGTCGAGATTGTTGCCGGCGTCAAGCCGGCAGATTTGGCGATTGTGCCCGGCCAGCAAACCCTCCGTGACGGCCAATTGGTGAAGGTCACGGAAGAAAAATTGATGAAGGTCGCGGCAAAATAAGACCGAAGCGAGCCTGCAGCATTTGTCGTCAAGCAAGCAGCACGAACAAAAGTTCCCGGACGAGCAGATCGACCAGCAGCATAAAGATTAGCTAAACGACCTCTACGGCACTTACGGCGGATGATGCTTGCAATTTGACACGGTTACCTAAGCCGGGCGTGGTTAAGAGCATTGGCAATGCCCATACCCGGCTCTCTCTTTTGACAAATGTTGCGGCCAGACGTGGAAAGAGGTTGAAATTTTTGAAGTTC
>JASLFF010000482.1 GCA_030150795.1 Terriglobales bacterium
GCAGCAGTGTACGTGGCCGAACACGTTCCTGACAACAAACGCGGCTTCTATACCAGCTTTATTCAGATTACGGCCACGCTCGGTTTGTTTGTTTCGATCGCCGTGATTCTGGGAACCCAGAGCCAGATGAGCGATGCGGCCTTTAAAGACTGGGGATGGCGTATACCATTCCTGGCTTCATTGATCCTGGTCATAATTTCCCTGTATATACGGCTTCAGATGAAAGAATCTCCGATTTTCCAGCAGATCAAAACTACAGGAATGACCTCTGCGACCCCTCTGAAAGAAGCGTTTACAGTGCCCGCGAATTTCAAGCTCTTCCTGATCACGTTGTTTGGAGCGACGGCGGGCCAAGGCGTGGTCTGGTACACGGGGCAATTCTTCGCTCTTTTCTTTATGCAAACGATCCTGAAGGTACCCGCTCGCGACGCCAGCATCATTGTTGCCAAAGCGTTGTTGATAGGAATGCCGCTCTTCGTTTTGTTCGGCTGGCTTTCTGACAAGATTGGCCGCAAACGCATTATTATGGCTGGCCTGATTCTTGCAGCCGTGAGCTATCGAATCCCGGGAACCGAAATTGGTATCTATCCCGCAATGCAACGCGCTGCCGGTAACAATGTGACGCACGTTGACCACACCAAGAACAAAGTAACTGGAGCAACGGTTCTTACGCCTCAAACAGTGGACGCTACGGGCAAGGCCATAACTGCTCCGGTCGCGGCCAATGCGGACAAGACCAAGCTGATGTGGCTTGTTTTCCTCCAGGTGATTTTTGTCACCATGGTTTATGGGCCAATCGCGGCATTCCTGGTGGAGTCATTCCCAGCGAAAATTCGCTATAGCGCGCTTTCTCTGCCGTACCACATCGGTAATGGAGTCTTTGGAGGTCTGGTGCCGTTGGTTTGCGTCTGGATTCCTGCAGCCACAGGTAATCCGTTCGATGGCCTCTATTATCCAATCGGCATCGCCGCACTCACGTTTGTTATCGGCTCGCTCTTGTTGCGTGACCCCAGAAACGTGAAGATATGGACTGAGGTAGCTGCGCCTGCTCCTGCAACCGGAGCCGCCCGCAGATAGATGCTAAAGTGCCCGCTTGCGCACGAATAGCTGTGCGGGTGTAGGATAATTCTGTTTCGGACTGGCGGGTGGTATCCGTTGCCACCCGTTAGTTCGTTACGGCCCAACCCCTGCAGGGCCGTTGCGAGTTGGCGCGATTCGATTTAGAAATCAGAGGTCCAGGTCATGGCTGACGCTCGCGTAATGAAAGAAAAAGAGCAAGAGACTGAGGTCAACGAGGCGCAGATCGCCGTTCATTGGAAGGAAGAGCAGTACTATTATCCGAACTCGAAATTTACTGGCCAGGCCTACCTGACCGATCCCGCCGTGAATGAGCGCTTTAGCGAAAAGAATTTTCCTGAATGCTTTCGTGAATATGCAGATCTCTTGAGCTGGGACCACTATTGGCACACCACGCTCGATACCAGTGAAGCCCCTTTCTGGAAGTGGTATGCCGGCGGCAAGCTCAACGCCTGCTTTAACTGTGTGGACCGCCATCTGGAAGAACACCGGAACAAAGCGGCATTGATCTTTGTAGGCGAACCGGAAGACGTTGCTCCAGTCTCCATCACGTACCAGGAGCTTTACTATCGGGTAAATGAGATGGCGGCTTTGCTCCGCGATTTCGCCGGACTCAAGGCCGGCGACCGTGTCACCATCCACATGCCAGTGGTTCCTGAGCTGCCTATTACGATGCTGGCGTGCGCGCGGCTCGGCGTGGTCCATTCCGTGGTTTTCGGCGGGTTCAGTGGAGAAGCGTGCGGCCTGCGCGCTGCGGACTCAAAAAGCAAAATCCTGGTGACCATTGACGGCTACTACCGCAGCGGCGCCATGACTGATCACAAGGAAAAGGCCGACATCGCCGTAAAAACAGCCAAGGACGAAAAGCACGCGGTTGAGAAAGTCCTGGTCTGGCGGCGCGAGCAGGGCAAATACCAGTCCAAGACGCCGATGGTGGAAGGGCGTGATTTCTTTGTGGACGACGTATTGAAGAAATATGCAGGAAAAGTGGTTGATCCGGTGCCAATGCCATCAGAAGCTCCGCTCTTTCTGATGTATACCAGCGGCACCACAGGGCGTCCCAAGGGATGCCAACATGGGACTGGAGGATATTTATCCTACGTTGCCGGTACCACCAAATATATTCAGGACCTCCATCCCACTGACGTCTACTGGTGCATGGCCGATATTGGCTGGATTACCGGCCATTCTTACATCGTTTACGGGCCTTTGGCGATGGCGGCAACCAGCGTTCTCTATGAAGGTGTGCCTAACTATCCTGACGCAGGACGCCCCTGGCGCGTGGCCAAGCGGCTGAACGTGAACATCTTCCATACTTCGCCGACAGCGATCCGCATGCTGCGCAAAGCCGGTCCCGACGAACCCGCAAAGTACGACTACCACTTCAAGCATATGACCACAGTGGGCGAACCCATTGAGCCTGAAGTGTGGAAGTGGTACCACGAGGTCGTGGGCAAAGGTGAAGCAGTGATCGTTGACACTTGGTGGCAGACGGAGACTGGCGGTTTCCTTTGCAGCACTAAGCCAGCCATCGATCCCATGAAGCCGGGCAGTGCTGGGCCTGCATTACCAGGGATTTACCCGGTGATCTTTGATGAAGAAGGTAAAGAAGTAAAAGGCGGATCGGGCAAGGCAG
>JASLFF010000126.1 GCA_030150795.1 Terriglobales bacterium
AGAAACATCTTGCGTAGCATGGAACACTCCTCGGGGAACTAACAATCAACGATGCCCTGCAAAATCAGCAGGTGGTCTGGATTGAAGTGCTCTAGGTGTAAATGACTCGTTAAAAAGAATCGTAACTCTCGAACTAAATGAGCTAACAACTCCTTACAAACAAGATCAAATATTCCTAGAAACGCGCTCCTCCTCCTTTATTTCCGGAATGGACAACTGCTTCTAAAGGCGACCTCCAGTTTTTTAAAGGCACCATCCTCGCGCGGAAATGAGGGAAGGCCATTTTTCCTCTCGGAATCTCCGGGATAACTCAACCACCTCAACGCATATGACGCCTTCCCCAAGCGCGTTGCCATGCTAGTTGCGCTTCTTTGTGAAAGGCCGGACAAGGTCGGGGAGGAACTCCTTCATGACGCCCAAACCGATATTGCTGCCCATGGTGATACCGAAGCTTACGGCGGCGTCGCCGGCGGAATGCTGACTAGGCGGAAGCCAAGTCCGCGCCAGGAATGCTCCTGCCGCTACACCACCTACTTGGGAGATGGAAAACTGGCGTGTTCCATCGTCATGGCGCGCCAGGATGCCGCTGCTTAGGGCGTAAACCGTGCGCGACCAGAAACCTTGCTTGCCCGAGTTGAAGTAGCGGTTATCCTCGTGCAGTGCACTGCTTAATCCGTAAGTCACCGTGCGTTGGATTGAGTACTGCCCCAAAATGTTGGCGAATCGCTTGCCATAACCGGACACCCCCTGCTCCCACTCAGAAGGCTTGTCATTCCATTGGTCAATTCCCGCGGAGAACGCGCATCGGGCAAAGCTAAGCGGATTAATCATGGTGCTGAAATAGAGATGATTGCGTTCGGTCTGGCTCATGGGATGAAATTCCTTGGATTTCTCTGTGCCCGCCATGTTGAGGAGATTAAACACGCTGCTCTTAAGCTTGGAGCCCGACTGCGTGGAACTGGCGTCCGTCTGCTCTTGCGGCGCCGATTGGCTCTGTGCTTGAACTGCGAAGCTGACTACAACAATCAGCAAGATACACGCATAACGGCAGACAGAGGCGGTCGTCTTCCGGCATTTCATGGCTGGCATCTTAGGGCCGAAGCATGGTTAACCGAAGCTGGAAGAACTAGCAGGCGCGAAATTCCACCCTCCTGGTAAAAGTGCCAGCTTCTGCGCTGGTAAGGCGGCATTACCGTCTACAGGACACGAGCAAGGTATCAACAACCGCGGCAAATCCTTAGGAACGCGCTCGGCTTTTACAAATCGAGCAGTGCGCTCGACCCGTTGACGTGCCGAGGCTAACCAGTTCAAATGAAAACTGCGTCACATACTCCTGGGCGGTGGAAGCAGTATCGGAACGCTCCTGCTGCAAACGGCAGAAGCAGATTCCGCGTCATTGTGGGTATAGTCCTGGCAATTTGCCTTGCTCGCACTTGCGGCGGGTACTCCGTGCTGACTCATGAAGCGATCATCGACGCAGCCTGGAAAGACGCCATTGCTCCGCAACTCCTCAAACGCTTTCCTAGTGCTACCCAGAAAGAACTCCTGCAGGCCCACGCGTATGTTTATGGCGGCGCGATTATCCAGGACATGGGCTATTATCCGTTTGGCAGCAAATTCTTCAGCGATCTGACACACTATGTCCGAAGCGGCGATTTCGTCATCGCGCTCCTCACAGAGTCCAGAGACTTGAATGAATACGCATTTGCGCTGGGTGCTCTGGCGCATTATGCTGCCGATAATTCCGGTCATCCGCTCGCGACGAATCCTGCAGTTGCTCTCATGTATCCCAAGCTGGCAAAAAAATATGGCCCGGTAGTAACTTATGAGGACAATCCAGGTGTGCACGCACGAGTGGAGTTTGGCTTCGATGTGGACCAGGTGGCGGAAGGCCACTACGCCCCGAGCGCCTACCATGAGTTCATCGGCTTTGAAGTCTCCAAGCCGCTCCTGGAAAGAGCATTCTTAAAAACTTACTCAATCGAATTATCATCCGTCTTTGGGAGCGTCGATCTCTCCATCGGTACCTATCGATATGCTGTCTCCAAAGTTATTCCACGGACGACCAAGGTGGCGTGGCATCTTAAAAAAGACCAGATCCGAAACAGCGATCCCAGCGAGACGCGAAAGAAGTTTGTCTACAACATTTCGCAATCCGGATATCGCAAAGAGTGGGGACACATCTATGAGAAGCCGGGTTTCTTCGCGCGAGTCAAGGCGTTCTTTCTGAGACTGGTGCCGAAAGTGGGGCCGTTCAGCGCTCTAGCTTTTCATCCGCCTACGCCAGTTGTGGAGCAAATGTACATGCACAGTTTCAATGAGACGCTGGCCCACTACCAGAAGCTCCTGGTCGCCCAGGGAGAAGACAGACTACGACTGGAAAACGATAACCTCGACACGGGTGGAACCACAGAAGCCGGAGTTTATCGGCCTGCCGATAAATCGTATGCAATGTTGCTTCAGAAACTGGATGGTAAGCCGGTCGCTGACGATTTACGACGAAACATACTCGAGTTCTACGCGGACCTGGAAAAGCCGTTTGTGACCAAGAAGAACCCGCGGGAGTGGAAAAACGTTCTGCGGGAATTGGATACATTGAAGGCGGAGGAAAAGACCCACGCCCATGCGCGATCCATACCGGCCACTACAAGTTATAGCATGGAAAGATCAGGTGGAGTGAGTCAGTAGCTACATCCAGTGCCTCAATCCACCAGGCACTGTCATTTCTCTTGTGAGACCCTTGTAGGCGATTTCGCCGTGAGGATACTAAGCAATTGTTTGGCTGATTCCGGCGCGGGGCCAGCACTGCCATTAATGATTTGCGTGGCGTCTACTTTCTTGCCATACAGTTTTTCGTTCGCGTCCCCATCCGGGCCAAGAGACGTTCCCGAGAGAGAAACGCCGGCAAACACACCCTGCGCCCGGGAATAGGAGAGCATTTGTGCCGTCATGGCGCCGTTGGTTGCGGCTTCAGCATCCCGGCCGACCGGACCAGCGGCGATGCTGGCATCGGCGCCAAGTTTAGCCTTACCCTTCATCAGGGCGCGAGCGCCTTTCTCATTCATTACCAGAACAACAAAGTCCGTAGCTTGTCCGCCGGCTTGAAGCCCAAAGCTACCGCCAGAGGATTGCATCATGGTGGGTGCGCTCCAAGGCCCTTGGAGATTGGCGCCGCCACGGCACGTCATCACTCCGCGTCCGTACTGAGCGCCAACGATGAACCCAGCCTTCTTTACGGACGGAAGAACGATCACGCATTCAGCTTTGTTGAGCAGGCCGACGGGAATTCCGCTGCTTGCATTCGCCAGTTCCATCATTACAGTGCCTGACTCTTTTACCCGTTCCTGTTCCTTCGCGTTATCATCCGCACGCACGATGCTGGTAAAGGTCAAACACAGGCCAACCATCATTAGAGCAATCATTCTTTTCTTCTGGAGAATTTGAGGCATGGTAGTACTCCTCTCAGGATTGTTAGCTGGCTGGAATCGTGAGTAAAACTGTCAAAAGTACCAGTCTCGCGTCAGCTTTTTGCGAAGTAGAGTTGTGAGGGCGGGAGCTTTATACGCTTGTGGTACCAGGTCCATCCGCTCTCTGACGAACAGAGAATTTATTGATTTTTCTCGAAGCGTTGCAAGAGACACCCTGGAGCCGGCGCAATAAAGCTCAAGGAGGCGTCTTCACCGACCGCTAGCGGTGAACGCCGTTATAAGGAGCCGCCAAGGAAAGCGCGGGGAGTGAAAAGCTCTCCGCGTTTTGTTTACCTGCCTTCACAAAGCGGCGAGTATGGAACACCCACGGTATTGGTGTGTTAAACAACCGCGGAGCATGAGGCACACACCTAAGAGCCATTCTTGATCTCATGTTTGTTCGGCTTGTCATAGGGAAGTCGATAGATAATTTCGACGGTATCTGTCGCGGTCTTGTCTTTTTTCTTTTTCAACGTTTGCAAGTCGCAGCGGTCAAGATTTCTTGCTGCCGCGGTGTTGCCTTTCAGGACTTCGCCAACATCATCGAACATGAGCTGGGAGCTTTCATAATACGAATGGCCGATCAAGCCAGCATTCAGGGGCGAGGCATCAACCGTATCCAGGCCTTCTGCTACAACGTACTCGCGCTTAGCATCACCGGCGCGCGGCGTCCGTGAGTGCAGGATCCGGGAAAATCCCAGAGCAAGATCGTGGTTTGAAAGGTACATGGTCCGGTTTTTAAACGGGCCCGACCGCAGAAACAGTTCGCGAAAGGTTTGGGCATCCACGTCCGGAGCGATCATCACCAGTTGTCCCAGGCGCTCCGCCGGCAAGTTGAGCCGGGCCAAACATTGCAGCGCTGCCCGGTTTCCCATGCTGTGCGCCACAATGTGAAGGACGTGATTGGGAGGAAGAGCATCCACCAGGTCCTTGAGGAAGCCGGTAAGGTGTTCGAAGGTCCATTCATTGACGTCGTAATCTTTGCCATAAGCGAAAAGACGATTTTGCGACGGCCAACTATAGGCCACCGGAAGCGCGTCCACTCTGCTGCGCTGCACAAGGCGCGCAGCGATTTGCAACGACTCATCGAAGGAATAACGGTAGCCATGGATAAACAGCACGACATCCTTTCCTGAGTGAGTGATTCGACTGAAAAACTCATTGCCGTTTGGGAGGGCCAAAGATCCTTCAGTGCATGGTGCAATGCCTTCCGGGTCCTCGCATTTCACGCCATAGGTGAGGCGTTGCGGAGCAAGGTTGCGTTCCGCAGAAAAGGTGAGATGCTCCAGGGATTTTGGTTCCCGGTCCGTAGCGAACAGCACACCGGTTACGTGGAGAGGAGGCGCAGGCGGCTCAGCCAGATAGTGCGCCGGGCACGTCTTATATTTGCGGCAACCTGACAGCAAGGCGGCAACCGCGAACGCAAGAATAAAGAAACTAGAACGGAAGAACAAAGGCTTCATGTTGGGCACGTGGACCGGAGTTTGAAAATATTGTGAAAATGGGTTTCATTTTAAATCCACTTTTCTCTTTTGGCATTGCACTCCGGCGGGATTTGTTCGACATGGTGCAAACCCAACATAGGGCTTCATGCGAGCAGCGCGATTTTAGCCAGGGGATATGCATACGCGCCTTTCGCGCAATTCCTACTTGGTCACCGCATTCATTTCCAGGTAACCCTGCGGCGAGATTCCAAAAGCATCGGCCACCCGGTTGAAGAAGGCGAACATTGCCGTGACGTAAACCGCTTCGGCAATCTGCGGCTCGGTCCAGCCGGCATTGCGCAGTTGCTGCACGTCCTCGAACGTGGTGCGCGGGGCCGCTTCCGTCACTTTTTTTACATAGTCCAGCAGCGCGCGTTCTTTTGCCGATAATCCAGCGTCGTCAAGATTGCCCTCCACAATTGCCGCCACCATTTTGTCCCCGGCCCCCTGAACACGCAGGAAGTAAGCATGCGAGTCCAGTCAATAAGGGCAACGATTCAGGTACGACACATAGCTGGCAATCGCCTCTTTCGTCTTTCGGTCAAGATGCCCTTCAGAAAAGTGCACGCCATTGCTGAACGCCATTACCTGCCTTAGGAAATCAGGGCGATGGCTGAAGCACTTCAGTATTCCCGGCATCTGCTGCCGTCCGGACTGCGCGCGCCATTCGTCATAGACTATCGCGAGCTCACCGGTCGCATCCGCGTCTTCAATCAGGTTGATCTTGTGCTCCGCTTTCTCTTTCATCACTACCCCCACCCCCTGGCTCCAACTAGGATTCTAAGCAGCTTACACGATTCAATCCCGGGGATACCCAGTCGAATCCCAGCTTCCAATCAGTGTTCTCAGTGTCAATCAGTGGTGAGATCCTGCCTTTTCCGATCACGTGTGACCCCGGCGATGGGCGCCCATCCCCCACCCGGCATTTTTTCACTGTTTGTTGCAAACAAAAGGATTTCTACAAATCGACGCTTGGGTGGCCCTTGCGTGGCCCAAGGGTGGCCCAAGCGTCACGCAAGGGTCACCCAAACCCAAACCCAATGGCAGAGGGTCGTGATGGCTCTCGCTTCTGGCTAGCAGCCAGCAGCTAGGTGCTAACAGCTTCTTTTTTCAAAGACCATTCCCAACACAACTTTTCCGCTCTGGAGCGAATTTCTAAATTTACCTTTTGTTCGCTTTTAAGTCAAGCAAAAATTACCAAAAATGCTCCCTCCAAACTCCCAACTGTGCGGACGAAACGGGGCGGAGCAGACCTTCAGGTCTTGCGGTAAGGTCCTTGGTGGAAGAGCGGCGCTTCAGAGCCGCGAAAAGATGACAGGAAAGCCCCCTTCCTTGCGCCGCAGGCCCGGGGTCCCTGGCGAGCCCGATTTTTGGCTCGACGGGGTGGAGATCCCGCGCGCAGCGAAGCGGAGCGACCTAAGAACGTCCAGCGAAGCGGAGCGACCTCAGAAAAGACCAGCGCACCGCGCTTAAAGCAACTCGTGCCGGCAGCAGATAATTAGATGTCGGTCATCTTCAGCGCTTCCACGCAGGCGGCAAAAACCTGCTGCCTGTTTTCATAGACTGAGTCGGCCAGCTCATCAATCAGTTCAACCGTTCGCGGGACCAGTTTGTACGTCATTTGCGTCACTACGGAATTTGATTCCGGCAGCAGCAGCGGACGTTTGCGCATGCGAATCAGAAGTTCCGTTGCCACCTGCAAGGCGCGGCCTTGCGAGCCATAAATCTTTGAAGCCTTGCGGAACTCCTTTACGGCGGAAACGGGAATCGTCGTATATCGCTTGGCCACGGTAAGCTCATCTGCCGGTTTGCGCACGCGGCGCGGAAATGGGGGACCCGTTGCGCTGCGCTTACGCGGCTGTTTGCCTGGCTTCATACGGCTGAGATTCTACCATTAGAAACGCCCGTACGCCGAAGCTGGACGCCCCGGAAGCGGACCGGAGCGTCGCGGGCCGCCTCGGCTGCTACGCCTGTAGCGGTATAAATATACACCTATAGGTGTATCATGTCAATCGGCTGCCGGTTGCCCCCACGGCAGCTCGCTTGCTCTTGTGGGCTTCCTTGAGGGGCACGAATTGAGCGCCGCCGCCGTTTCCTGGCCGACCCAAGTCATTGAAATCGTTAGACTTGTTTTCTAAAAACCCGCCGGATTTGCCTCCCTGCGCTTCCTGTGGGAAAACCCACTATCCTTTTCTCTTGAAAGCGTCTGCCGTTCCGGCAGGCGGAGTTCCCCAGAAAAGCTAATCCCACTCAAGGAGCAAAAGAGAGCTTATGAAAAGAAATGTGATGTTGTCATTGATCGCTGCGTTTGTGCTGCTTGCCTGCGGTTCCATGCCATGTTTGGCCGATGGTGGCGGCGGTCCAACACCAATCTGTTATCCAGGCCACCCATGCGCCGCAAAGCTGTTCGATGGTGGCCCAGAGCCGATCTGTTTTCCCGGCCACCCGTGCGCGGCAAAACTATTCGATGACCCCACTCGTGAGCCGATCTGCTTTCCGGGCCACCCGTGCGTAGCAAAGCTATCTGATGGCCCCACGCCGTTCTGTTTCCCTGGCAGGCCATGTGCCGCAAAGCTGTTCGATGGCGGCGCGCCTGAGCCTATCTGTTACCCGGGCCACCCGTGCGCGGCAAGGCTGTTCGATGGTGGCCCAGAGCCGATCTGTTTTCCCGGCCACCCGTGCGCGGCAAAGCTGTTCGATGGTGGCGGCGGTCCCGAGCCGATCTGTTTTCCAGGCCACCCGTGCATATCTCGGTAAGCATTTTCATTGCCCGTGCGGAGGGGCTGGTTTAATCTGGCCCCTCACTGCATGGGGAAACTCGCTTTGATCACGCTAACAATCAGCAGCTTTCTGTTGGTTTGGCTGACGGTGCTACTGATGCGCCGCAGGGTTCAGTCCATTTTTCCCACGTTTTTGGCCTATGTTGTATTTTCCCTTGCAGCCGCAGTTGTCAAGCTCTGCGTCTATTCTGACTATCGAATTTATTATTTCGTATATTGGGGTGCGGAAGCGGTTGCCGTGCTTCTCTCAATCCTTGCATTGCTGGAAGTCTTCCGCTGGACTTTTGCGCTCTTCTGGCAGAGCTGGTGGTACCGCGGCTTTCTTTATGGCTCTGTTGTATTGATGCTCGCTTTTGCCATTGCCAATGC
>JASLFF010000162.1 GCA_030150795.1 Terriglobales bacterium
ATCGTGGTGTCCCACACCACTACTCGCTTCGATGGCCCAAAACCGGTCACATACGCATTGAGCGTTGTAACTTTTTCGCTGGCTTTCATCAGGAACATGCGGTCGCGTGGGATCGTCAGCCCCCCGCGCTGTGTGACTTTCTCGATGGCATCCACCAGTTGCGGATTGCTCTTGTCGAGTGGCTCGAATTTGTTGAAGAGGGGATCGATTACAACGGGTGCGATGGCGACTGCGAAGACTAAAAGAACAAAAACGACGGCCCAGGAATAAAGCCACCACCGTCGCGGGCTGACCCGGATCAGCGTAACGATCAACCATGCAACGACAGTTAAGAATACGTACCCCACCAACATGCCCTTCAGGACATCGCCAAACCATGAACTCCAATTCTGAACAGAGAGCCCATACTGCCGGCTGATGCTCTGCTGATAAGCATCCAGGGGCAACTGCAAGGCTGTCATGGTGACCAGAAACAGGGCGACAAAAATTAGCGCCTGCACAAAGCGGTTCTTGCCTGAAGCTTCCGCGATATCGCGGTACTTGGCAGCGATACCGAGATATAGCAAGCCCAGAAGGATGAGCAGCCCATAGGCCGTGTCAATGATCCGCAGCTTACCCCGCAGGTCGTAAAGCGCTTTGGATTTTGCCAGCTTGTCAGGAGGCAGCGTATATTGCGTGGTCTGCGTCGCTGGCGCGCTCCGGATGATCGCAGGCGTGGCCGAAGGAGAAGCGGATGCTTGTGCCGTTATTTTCTGGGACGAAATGCCAACGCACAATGCGAGCAGACAAAGGGAGCCGAGCAACTTCAGGGGACACCTCCTGCAAAATGCGGGGAACGGGAGCACGATAGCAGATTTTCTGCAAATTCCGAAGCGTAGCGAGGGATCGCTACTGGAACGAGAACCGTGGCTTTAGCAAATACGTTGTCCGCTGAAGTTTGCGGGTGAAAAAACGCCAGGTGTGTTTTCGGCAATCCTATAACCTCTCTAAGATGATAGGGTTCCCTCGCTTCGCTCGGGACTTCGGCAAAAGGGTTATAAAATAAAGACGAACTCTGCATCCAAATATTACAGGGCTCCTCTTATGGCGCGATGGATCAAACGCATCTCCCTTCTGGCCGCGATGGTGTTTGCGCTCGGCTGCATGCAGGCGTGGTCGCAGCAGAATCCCAAACGGCTCATCATGAAAGACGGTACCTATCAGGCGGCCACCAAATGGGAGGTCGTGGGCCAGCGTGTCCGTTACTACAGCGCCGAGCGTTATGACTGGGAAGAAGTGCCGAACGATATGGTCGATTGGCCTGCCACCGACAAGTACAACAATGAGCGTGCCGGTCAGCGCGATGAAACCATAAAAGAGATTGCCAAGGCTGATGAAGCTGACGAGCGCGAAGCCCCGCTCGTTGTCCCGGGGTTGCGGCTGCCCAACACCGGCGGCGTTTTTCTGCAGGACGAGTTTAACAAGCAGCCTGAACTTGTGGAGTTGCTCCAGAATGGAAGCGAACTCAACAAGCACACTAGCCGCAACATTCTTCGCGCGGCTGTAAATCCGCTGGCGCTTTCTTCAACGCAGACAATCGAACTTAAAGGCGAGCACGCGCGCGTGCAGTCGCATGTGGGGCAACCCACTATTTACCTGAATGTGGATACCAGTGATAATTCCCAGCCGGTCTTCACGCAAAAGACATCCGACAAAGAGCCTCCGCCGCCTCACTATGGCATTGTGCGTGTAGAAAACAAGAAGGACACGCGCATTGTCGGCAAGCTGAATGTTGCCATGTATGGCAAAGTGAGCCAGAAAGAAAGCTGGATTCCCGTGACCACCTCACCGCTGGGTGACTGGGTTAAGCTCATGCCTTCCCAGCCGCTGCCTCCCGGCGAGTATGCCGTGGTGGAGTTGCTCGATAAAAAACAGATCAATCTGTTTGTCTGGGACTTTGGAGTGAATCCATCTGCGCCACAGAATGCCGGCGCATGGATGCCCCGGCAGCCGGACAAGGGCAATAAGGAGCAAGTGCCGGCGCTGGAGAAACGTCCTCCCCAGTGAGCTTTTTTGAAATCCCGAGCGAAGAGAGGGATCGCTATTCCCTAGAAAAACTTAGCCGCGAATACACGCGAATGATCGCGAATAAGACAGAGACTCGGGTTCATGCGCTGCTAGAGTTACTGTCCTTTGAAATGATGGTGACGGTAGGGTTCCCTCGCTGGCGCTCGGGATTCACAAAAGCTACTTCAACATCCCCTGCTGCGCTACCGCGATATTGTCTCGGCTGGAGTTTTTCACCATATACATCATCTCGTCGGCCTGGCGGATGATTTCGTGTGAACTCTTGGCATCTTCAGGATAAGTGGCTAGCCCCATGCTGCAACGGACGTTCAAATTCAAGCCATCTTCAGCAAGAAAGACTGTCTTGCGCATCATCTCCTGGATACGTTTGGCTACCACTAGCGCGGAGTTTTTGTCGGTTTGTGGTAGCAGAATCACGAATTCATCGCCACCATAGCGGAAGGCGTAGTCGATCAAGCGCAGTTGCGATTTGATCTTGAAACCAATTTCCTGCAACAGCTTGCTGCCGACAAGATGCCCATACGTGTCATTCACGTTTTTGAAATGATCCAGATCAAGGAAGATCACGCTGAACTCATAGCCAAAGCGCGCTGAGCGGTAGACCTCCGCTTCCAGGGTCTTATAAAGATGACGGGCGTTGTAGAGGCCCGTGCAATCGTCCGTGATTGTAAGTTCCTGAATCTTCTCGACGGCGCGGGCGTTATCAATGGCGATGGCGGCATAGTCACACAGCGCATGCAAAAAGAACATTTCCTGCTCGCCAAAACTTTCCATGGCGCAGTTGATGAGCTGGATGACGCCCAAGACTCGGTGCTTTGACTGCAGTGGAACGCAGATAATCGACCGGGTCTTCCATTTGGTCATCTCATCAATGCGCTTGGCAAACCGCGGATCGTTGTACACGTCCGGCACGATTAAGGACTCACCGTGTCTGGCCACCCAGCCAGCGATGCCTTCGCCCACCTTAAGCCGAACGGTCTTGAGCGTTTCGGCAGCATCGCCCACGGCAATGGCGAAATAGAGCTCGTCCTTTTGTTCATCCACCATCAGCAGAGACCAGGTGTCCGGACGGAAGAATTCCGCCATCTTGTCCATGATGGTTTGCAGAATTGAATCGAGATTCAGCGACGAGGTAAGGGCCTTCGCCACATCGTTAAAAATGGCGACTTCCTGCAGCTGCCTCTTGGTCTTACGCTCTGGTCCTGATCCTGCTGCCTCGTTCATTTAGGGGGTGATCCTCAATTTTTGAGCCACAGAGAAAAGTCTCTTACTTTTTGCGTATTATCGCTTGCTTTAGGCAAATCGGCAACCGGACAATAGACCTGAAACCTTTGGGTAATAGCCCTTACGTACCCTGAAACTAGTTGTCGAATCAACAGTTAGGGGGTATTTTGGTACTT
>JASLFF010000205.1 GCA_030150795.1 Terriglobales bacterium
CTGAAGCTTATTTCCAGGCGCAATTCCCCACGCTGGAAGCTTTGGTCTTCCAGAGCCGCCTGCTGGGAATCCTGTATCTGGGCCTGGCCGCGGGCTCTTACGTGATGCTCAAAAAAGTATGACCCGCAGGCGCTGGATAGCGGACTGCGTGGAAGGCGACCGCGCCTTTCTGCTGGGACCCAACGCCAACCATCTCTTCCGCGTTCTTCGCGTAAAAATAGGCCAGGAATTCGACGTTGCCGCCGATGGCGTGCTCCGTTCAGCGAAAGTGGTCTTTGCTTCGCATGACCAGGTTGAGTTTGAGCTGGGCGCAGAGGTTGAAAGCGCGGCGTTGCCTCAAATCACGGTCTATCTTTCCATTTTCAAATTCGACCGCATGGAGTGGGCGCTGGAAAAGCTGACAGAGTTGGGCGTGAGCCACGTTGTCCCGATGATCGCTCAGCGGACGGAAGAGCACTTGGCCAAAGCCGCAGCCAAACGCGTGGAGCGCTGGCGCAAGATTGCCCGTGAGGCTTCTCAACAAGCGCGGCGTATAGCGCCGCCGGAAATTATCGATCCGGTGGCATTGAAGAAAGCGATTGAGAAAGAGCAGGGAAGCAGGATCGTGCTTTCAGAATTGGAAGAGAGCGTTTCCTTGAAAAGCGCGCTGACTGAGAGCAAGCCTCCGCTGGCATTGGCGTTTGGGCCGGAGGGCGGATGGTCGGAAGCGGAGTTAGAGCTTTTTAATGCTTCGGGATGGAAGCCGGCATCATTGGGTCACACTATCCTGCGTGCGGAAACTGCCTCCATCGCTGCTGTGGCTGTGGCGATGGCGGAGCTTTCTTAAGCGACGGGAACCAGTCGGGACTGACATCCATCGAATTCAGCCAGAATATAAACAGCTTTTCCTCAGCTTAATCTCATTTAGCCATTGCCTCCTTCGCCTTCGGTTCGCATAATAAGGATACAAGTGGCAGCGGTGACGATTTTTACCCCTAATCCGAAGCAGAGACGGGCCATAGAGCACCCCACTGGTCCCATGCTGGTGTTGGCTGGCGCAGGCACGGGCAAGACCACTGTGCTGGTGGAACGCGTTGCCTGGCTCATTGAGCAAGGCCACGCCAAGCCGGAAGAGATTCTGGCCATCACATTCACTGACAATGCAGCCGATGAATTGAAGGCTCGCGTAGATAAGCGCCTGCGCCGCAAAACCGCAATGTTTGCGGGAACCTTCCATGCGTATTGCCTGGGCGTATTGAAGCGTGCAGGGCAGGATTTCAACTTGCTGCTGCCAGAAGATGTTTATGTGTTTCTACGGCAGCGTATTGACCAATTGGGCCTGAAGCGTTTCATCAAGCCGGCCGATCTGGGCCAGTTTCTTGAAGACCTGAAAAATTTCTTTGATCGCTGCCATGAAGAACTGGTGGGGCCTGAGCAATTTCAGCAGTACGTCGATGGTTTGCGTCCGGGTGGCGATCTGCCGCGCAACTGCCGCTCGAAAGAAGTGGAAGAGATGGGCGCGCAGGAGATCGTCGAACGTTGGCAGGAGATTGCGCGTGTTTATACCAACTCCATGCGGCTGCTGGAGCGAGACAACCTTGGGACATTCGGGATGATGATCCGCAATGCCGTGCGGCTGCTGGAATCGAACCCCGTATTGCTGGAGCGCGAGCGGCGCAAGGCGCGCTTCATCCTGATCGACGAGTTTCAGGATTGCAATTCGAGCAACATCATCCTGGCGCAGCTTCTCGCCGGGGACGAGCAAAACATTTTTGCCGTCGGCGATCCTGACCAGGCCATCTATCGGTTTCGTGGCGCCTCCAGTGCGGCCTTTGAAGAATTTCAGAAGCGCTTTCCCCTGACTGAGGGCGTAGTGCTGGATGAAAACCAGCGCTCGCGCGGAAATATTCTGCGCGTGGCCTTTGCGGCCATCAATGAGAACCCTCCGGTGCAATCGCTGGGTGATCGGGTAAAGTTCCAGAGAGCGCAGCTTGAATCCGGCCGCGACCGTCGAGACCAGCAGGAAGGCCGCTTCGCTTTTGACGAGCCGGTGGAAGTTGTTTTGAGCGATTGTCATGAAAGCGAAGCTGCGTTGATCGGTGAGGAGATTGCAGAGTTGCGACGAAACCGGCGGCCGGGTGATTGCTCCATGGCAGTGCTGTATCGCCAGCACATGCAGCGGGAAGACCTGATGGCGGAGCTGGCGGCGCGAGACATTCCATTTATTGTGATCGGGCTCAACGTGCTGGAAACTGCCATGGCGCGGGACGTGCTGGCGCTGGCTGGGGCCGTAGGCAATGACAACGATGCCGATAGTCTCTTTCGTGTGTGCGCACTCTCAAAGTTCAATGTCGCTGCCGATGAGTTGCGGAAGAAGCTAAGCGCAGCTGCTGGGCAGAAAAGCTTTAAAGCTGTGCTGCACACGCTGGAATCGGCGGTGCCGGTGCTGGAGGCGATTAAGGAAGCGTGCGCGTTCATCCGGGAGCAGGAATTGAGCGCGGAAGGCGCGCTTACATATCTTGTGCGGCAGTTTGGATTGCCGGAGCAGGATGCAGTGGTTCAGGCGATCCTGCGCTTTGCCGCAACGTGGGAGAAGAAGACCTTCGTCAAGGACTCTTCATTGCCGGAGTTCCTGCAATATCTGGATTACTACCAGAAGGGCCGGGGCATTATTCCGTTGTTTACTGAAGAGCAGATGGCGGAGCTGGAGCGCCGCAATCCTGGCGCCGTGCAATTGATGAGCGT
>JASLFF010000228.1 GCA_030150795.1 Terriglobales bacterium
AGTTTGCGCCAGCGCCGTGCGTGAGAACTAATCCATCTCCATTCGCTTGCGCGGGCTCGTGCAGAAAGCCGCGGACTGCGGGCTCAGCCGACAGATCAGAGAATTCCCGGTAGCCACTCACTGCGTCACTTCCACATTGGAAAGTCGAAGGCGCTCAACTTCTTCATGCATCTTGAGGGCCGCTTGCTTACGGTCAGAGAAGAGAAAACCGTTGGAAGAAAAAGTCACCCTGGCGATCACGGAATGCTTGCTCAGCAGATTCATAAGATGAAGAAAGAGCTTCATGTCGCCAAAGTAGCACGCTTCAGTGGCGGCAACACCATCAGGAATGGCGTATTCGATGCAAGCGGCGGAAACGGGGACCTGCAAATCAACCGCAGGCTGGAAGAGTGAAGAATGAAAAGGCAGCACGCGGGAACCATCTGAACTGGTGCCTTCAGGGAACAAGAACAGGCGCAAGCCGGCTGCAAGCGCCGCCTGTATTTCCGGCTGATGGTATGTGTTTCACTACGGCGCGAGCGGTCAACATAAATGGTGCCGGCAAGCGTGGCAATCCATCCCACGGCGGGCCAAGCGCGAACTTCACGCTTGGCGACAAACGCGCACGGCGCTATGGCGCTGTAAACCAGGATATCGAGATAACTCAGATGATTGCTTGCAATCAACCCCGCGGCGGCGGGCGAGCCTGTAACCTCAACGCGGATGCCTGAGTTCCGAAGGCCCTTAAGCGACCAGCGATGCAGCACTTCAATTCGCGCTTGCTCTTGCAGTCGTCCGCCCATGCCGCGCAATGAATATTCTGCCAGGCAGCAGACAATTATCCAAAGCAGGGCACAGCCGCGAACAATCACGCGGACGATTCGCTTCGGCAATGAGGCAGGGGCAATTTCCATCGACAAGATGCTGGCTTGCCAGCAGTCCACAGTCAAGTCTATTACGCAAGAAAGCCCGCGCGTGGGCGTTCTGATTACGGTCCCTGCGCATTCTGTAAAGGCAGGTAGCGCCAGAAAGACGACCTCCGCACACCTGATAGAATAAGGCGCAAACTGCTAAACTGATTCGCAGCTTGCCAAAATCAATTCAGGCACATTATTGCGCGCGGCAGTGAGCGTTCTTTATTTTTCTGAAGAATGAGGAAGCACCGAATGAAAGCAATCTTCACCATAACGCTGTTATTTATTATCGTACTTTTAAGCGGCTGTCTGGGATCAAGCAGCAGTTCCACCGCGCCGACCCTGGCTTTTGTCTACTTTGTAGGGCAGGGCGACAATTCAGTCCATGCCCTGGCGGAGAAGAGCACGGGCGATTTGCAAGCGCTTTCAATTTCTGCATTCGCCACCGCGCCACGGCCTGTCTCCATTGCGCTGCACCCCTCAAGGAATTTTCTCTACGTGCCCAACCTGACTTCCAATACGGTCTCCGGTTTCAGTATTGACCACTCGGCGGGCGTGCTTGCACCCATTGGCACGGCGTTGCCGCCTACTCCCGTGTGCGCGAACGTGACTGTGTGCTCCAACCCGATTGCAGCGGCGGTGAATTCCGGAGGTCAGTTTTTGTTTGTGCTGAACCAGGGTTCAGCCTCTCCGGCCGTACCGGCTTCCATTTCAGTCTTTAGCATTGATCAAACCAGAGGCCTTTTGACTGCCGTTTCCGGCTCTCCATTTGCATTTGGCTCGCTTGTGGCCCCGAACCCGCAGTTTATGGCAGTCTCGCCGACACAGGGTTTTTTGTACGTATCGAATGGAGCAGCGGGAAACATCTCAGCATTTGCGATCGGCGCTGGTGGGACATTGACCGAGCTCGGCGGCTCTCCGTTTGCGGTAGGCGCGGGCGCAAACGCTGCCGGATTTGCCATTGACGCCAAAGGGCAATTTCTTTACGCTGCCGATTCCGCCAATAACATAATCGCCAGCTTCAATGTTGCCGGCGGACCGCTGGCGGCCGTTGGATCATTTCCGGCCGGCACCCAACCCGTTGCCGTGGCCGTGGATACCACTTCTACATTTGTTTACTCTGCAAATCATGGATCGAACGATGTTTCCGCGTTCAAGAGCACATCCGGCGCATTGACTCAGGTTGCCGGCTCGCCTTACGCTGTGCAACCTAATGGTTCCACCGGAACGCCACAGCCCATCTTCCTGACCGTGGATGTTGCCAACACGTTCCTTTATGTAGCGAATTCCGGTTCTTCCACGATTTCGGCTTTCGGCATCAAGTCATCCGATGGAACATTGGGGCTGATTACGAATTCCCCCTTCTTCCAGGCTATTGATCCGACTTGGATGGTTATTACGCAGTAAATATGGGATTGAAGCCCGATGGCGGAGTGATGCTCAGGCAGCTTGTTTCTTGCGCTGCCGTGGACGCTCCGCAAGACGGCGGACTTTTTTGTCGGCATAATCGGCGAGGCGGAACAAGCTTATCCCGGCAAAAAGTATTGCCAGCCAGCCCATGCCGAGAATGATCCAGAGCACCATATCTATTAAGATTCAATCCTGTATTGCGGGGTTGGACTTAATGGGCGCTCGCCCCGGAATCAGTCCCCTTATATATTTCGCCGCCTTTCATTACAAAATCAATCTTCTGCAATAGCGCCACATCGGCCAGCGGATCGCCCTTTACAGCGACCAAATCTGCATATTTTCCCGCGGCAATGCTGCCCACATCATTCTGCATGCCTAGCAATTCCGCTGCGCTGCTGGTGGCGGAGCGGATGGCTTGAATCGGCGTCATGCCGTATTTGACCATATAAGGAAATTCTTTTGCCGGATCAATGCCCCAATCAAAGCCGCCAACGTCCGTGCCGAATGCTATCTTCACGCCGGCGTTTAACGCACGGCGAAAAGTATCTTCATGGATCTTGAGCATTTCCAGCCAGACCTTTGCTCCGGCAGCTGCGCGTCCCTGAGCAACGTATTCGCCAACATAAATTGTGGGGACATAAAAGATGCCTTTCTGCGCCATGGTTTTCAGGTCAGCTTCAGCAATGTAGTTTCCGTGTTCGATGGAATCCACGCCCGCCTCAACCGAATTGTGCACGCCATTGAGCGCCATGGCGTGCGACGCAACTTTGTGGTGCTGCCGATGCGCTTCGTCCACGATGGCGCGCAGCTCGTCGAGCGTAAAAGTGGGAATGTCATCCAGCACTCCGTCAGGGCGCACAAAATAACTGCGGTCAGAATAAACCTTGATCCAGTCCGCGCCGTGGCTGATCTGCTCACGCACAGCTTTGCGGCCATCTTCGGCGCCATCGACCACCTGCACGCCGTGCGGGACCGTTATTTCCGGCGAATATCCTGACAGCGGATAAGCGCCCGTTACGTCCATGGCGCGCGTGGCGACCTTCATGCGCGGGCCAGGAATAATTCCATTGTTGATGGCCTTCTTCAAATCGACGTCAGCATAGCCTGCGCCTTCAGTTTCCAGGTCGCGTATGGTGGTAAAGCCGTAACCCAGCATAAGACGTACAGAACGCGTCCCCAGAATTGCGCGGTACGCCGTGGATTGCTTCAACAACTGCTCGTCGTAGTCGGCGGCGGTGATGTCGCCCTGCAAAAGTGTGTGCGTGTGCGTATCAATCAAGCCGGGCAGGCAGGTATGGTCAGAGAGATCAATCAACTGAGCGCCAGCAGGAGCCTGAGAATTTTCCTGCACCTGCTGAATGCGCTCACCCTGGATAGTGATCAGCACATTGCGCTGCACCTTGCCAGTTTCCGGTTGCACCAGCGCTCCGCAGCGGACATAACGAGTGACAACGTCGGCTACGTTCTTGATGGGAGCTTTTTGCTGTTCCTGCGCGATGGCCGCTGAGCATAGAAATAAACTGGGGGCGAAAATTGCAAGTGCCTGCTTCGATAAGCCTCTCATCCACACCCTCCGGGGAAGCTGATAATCCTAACAGGTTGAGTGCGGATACCCTTTTTGCAATGCAATCTGGATCGCAATTGTAAGTTCTTGATCTGCGTCAACCGTGTGAATCAGCGGTAAGGTTTTGGTTCCCGATCTCGGCTGTTCTCTGCGTCTCTGCGGTGAGGTTTTGCCTTTGCGATCTCGGCGGTGACGTGCGATCACGGCGATAGGCGGCCCCCTCCCCCTGGCTGCCAACTAGGATTTCAAAGGACTTAACTGGCCGCATCCCAGCCAC
Source organism: Terriglobales bacterium (assembly GCA_030150795.1). The sequence goes on from JASLFF010000228.1 coordinate 4,145, forward strand.
CCCAATTTGGCGTGCATTTCAGAGGCTTTTGCCTTTCCGATTCCGCGCGATGACGGCGATTTTGGCGATTCCTACTTACCCCCACCTGGCCTTTTTTCATTCTTTGTTGCAAATAAAGGCGCTTAGCGAAATCTACCCATGGGTCTCCCTTGCGTCACGCTTGGGTGGCCCTTGGGCCACGCTTGGGCCACCCAAGGGCCACCCAAGCTCAAACCCAGTCCCAATCCCAGCAGGCAGAGGGTCGCAAGCCCAGGTTTTGGGTTTTCCGGCTAATTGCCAGTTGCTAATTGCTAGCTGCTCTTTTTTCAATGATCTTTTCTCGCTCACACCCTGAGGCGGCTGCCGGAGTATAGCTATTTTCTTCGCCCCAATCAATTAGGAATTGGTACATGACCTTGACCAGCCCTACCCTCAGGGGAACTCTCGGCCTTGAATCACCTGACCGATGCTTTCTATTGATTCGCCCATTTCAATTCATAGATTTCCGAGCTGGTTAATACGTGCAAAATCAGGGGATCGTTTTCAGGTGTAAGCCCAAACCAATTACCAATTACGCCAGGCGCTCTCCGCAGAGAGTCCAGGCTAATCAGAGTTTCGCGGCGTCCATCTTTGATGCGAACACGCTCAATGGCTGGCTTAATGCTGCCGTATCCGTCGATATAAACGTTCTTAGAGTCGCTCGACCAGTTCACGTTGTCTCCCTCGACTGAATCAGCGAGAACTCTCCACTGGTTTTTGCTTAAATCGAGAAGCATTAGTTCCCGCTCCTGGAAGCGCAATGCAGCAACATATTTTCCATCGGGTGACCATCGTGCGGTTCTAAAGCCGTTTGATCCCGGAATCGTTTCAGTTTTGCCGCTGGCTAAATCAACTTTTCTGAGCCAGCAACTCTGCGTCCTGTCGCAATCAACATTGCCGTAGACCAGAAACCTTCCATCTGGAGACCAGCTTGGGCCTCCTTGGTTGTCTGTGCCTTCCGCGGCCTCTCGCATCACTCCACCATCTCTCTTCATGAGATAAATCCTCCAGTGGCTACCCGGCGTACGTGCCATGAACGCGATCTCCTGCCCGTCGGGCGACCACGAAGATACCTCCACTTCCATTGGCGGTTTAGTGAGTTGTATAGCCTCGGAGCCGTCAGCCCGGCTTCGCCACAAAGAATTGTCCAGTGTGCTTACATAGGTAATCCACTCTCCATCAGGAGAAAAAGCCACGAACGCCGCAGAAACCC
>JASLFF010000277.1 GCA_030150795.1 Terriglobales bacterium
ACCTAACAAATTGAATTCTCACGTAACCGAAGTACCCGCTCGGGATCTTAATGTCGTCCCGTGCCCTTTATCCACTCAATCCATAAACTGGTTTACCGCAACTGAAGCCGCCAGATCGCGGGGAGTTGTAAGTTATTGAAAGATTGGCTCCTCAGGTAGGACTCGAATCCACTTGCAAACGTACATTCAATAACTTACAGGGACACGGATGGCATACTAAGACACTGTAAGGCACTGATAAAAAGACAAACGGATTGCAGAACGGATTGCTGCAGGGAATAAAGTGGCGAGAGAAGCTTCGCGTACGGGTTTCACCCCGCAGATTTAAATCCATGTCTTCATGTTGTGGCCCGTGCGTGGTGGCCCTAGTCCCGGCCAAGCGTTTTACGAATCACCGGCGGCCAATGCGTTGAGACTAAGAGATGTACGGCGGGCGAACGGGCTGGAAGTCCGGAAGCCCCCGGTCGCGTGCTGGTTTGCGCGCGGTTTCGATCCTGTTCCGGGGGCCCCGCCATGCGCGGTTTTTCGCATGTTCGTGTATGCCTTTATGAAATGCTTGGTTTAGGGTTCACCTGCTCTGTTGTGTCCCTTTGTTTGGGCCCTCACTAGTTGTTTCCCGTCTGCCGCAATCATCGATTTTCCCGTGCTTCAGACCTGGGAATGTTCTGTATGAATAGGGTGGCTGTGGCCGCTTGACGTGTGCTGTCCGCCGGCTTCATGTTCGTGGTGCGGCTGTTCATGAGTGTGGTCATGCTCAGTTTCGTGATGGTGCGGATGCTGTCCCGTGTGCTGGTGCTTCGAGTTGTGAGGTCCAACATGCGCCTCTTCGTGGTGCGCAACCGCCTCAGGACCATCTCCAGGCCCGCTGTGAAAGTGCTGCTCTTCGGCATGGCCGATAACTTGCGCTACCGGGTGGGTATGACTGGCGGGATGCGATCCCCCGTGCGTTTCGTGTGTAAAGTTACCCATATGAATCTCCTTTTTGAATCCAGATGTCTCAGGCATTTTGCCTTGCTACAGGAAAAGAGGGAAGGAAGCAGAAGATTATTGGCGGGAACAAGAATTTTTTTGCGGCGTACCAAAATTGCTTACCTCCGAATTTTTTGTCTTAATTAAAGAGTCAGCCAAATTTTATTTCCGCTTCCCGGCGTCTTTTCCTATATGCGGAGGTAGGCACTGTGGAACCGAAGTTGCTTGAACCTTCTTGCCGTTCATGGCCACCGGCGGTAGCCGGAATAATAGCCGCGCTCAAACTGTCGTGCTTCATTCATCTTCCTGCTGGAAATGCCATGCATTTACTTGTCATGAACAGGAGCCATTTTTATGCACCATTCCATTGCTGAACTGGAACATAACTTCGACCAGGCCCGCCAGGACACGCTGCAGGCGCAGGCAAGGGTTCAAGACCGTATCGCCAATACAGCGGCTGCGTACACGAAATCCGCTCCGCTCTATGCACTGGTGCCTTTTATCGCTACTGTTGCCGACGCGGGCCTCGGCTTTGCGGGAGGGTATGAGATGGTCCTGGGCTGGGCGCATGCGCCCGCGATGGCAGCGCTCTTTGATGCGATTGGTTCTCTTCTGCTTAGCGCAGGGCTGGTGGTCATCTGCTGGCTTTCCGACCTTTGCCGCGAGCCCCGGCCGCGCTGGCGCGCCTGCGTCTTTACCGCCTTCTCTGTTTCCCCCCTGCTGATCATCGGCGCTCCGCTGGTTTATTTCGTTTTCACCTGGACCCGTACAGCGAACTGGCTGGAGATGGATCGGATCCTGAAGATAGGCGCGATTGCCTTGATCGCGGGCATTTCGCACTGTTTCCTGTTTTTTGAAGGAAATACCTGCATGGATGCCCTGCAGAAATGGCAATTGCGCCGCGACAAGAAAGCGTTCGCTGCGCAGTTGGTGGGCCTCCGCGATGCCGCGCGGGCCTTGGTTGCGGGTTGGGAGAACGCCCAACGCCAGACGGAACAACAAATTCAGGAATCCGGCGCAAGCGGCTGTCCCGTGCGCCTGAAGAGCCCGATCCTTACCGAATCCCTGGCCGAAGCTCTAGACACGGCGAAGGCGGTGCTGGTGGCGGCCAAGGACTTGCCGGAAACGAGCCGGTTGTTAAGCAATCCCATGCGGAATCAGGGAGATCCGCTGGAATGCCTGCCGGCCACGCAGGCCTATGGCCTGAGTGCCCAGGTCGGCGATTGAATTCAAGATCGCTGGTTAAGAAGAGAATTATAAAAAATGTGCCAATATTTTCGGCAGCTTCATCTCTCAATATAGTCAAGTCGGGGCATTTGGGTTCCCTCGGTCACTTCCCATTGTTCCCGGCAACTAGACCAGGGAATCTATAATCGGGCTGCGATTCGGGAAAAACCTTCATCGCGGCTTTCATCAAATCCGGCTGTTTTGGGGTCCCAGCAAGTCTTTAATTTTGTCTAAAGATGCGAAAGGATGGCCCTTTTTATGATTGATGAGCTTACGCAAAAGATTCCCGAAGAGCATCACGGGCTGAGATGGGTGCGGGAAAAGGCCGAGGAACTTGAGAAAAGACTCAAGCTCTCCGGCCTGGCCCAGAACCTGCTGAAGCGTATCCAAGATGAACTGGTGCAGTCAGAATCATTCTGGAAAGCGCCGGACGTGGAAACGCTTGAGCGCGTGATGGCGCAAGTCGCTGAAGGAGTCTTCCAGCAACGGGAAAACTGGGAGGAGCTTGCCGACTGGGAGAACGCAAAAACCGGCCTTCAGGATGCTTTTGGAGCTTTGTGGCAACGGTATAACCCAAGGATCAAACTGTGGCTGAAGCCCATCCTCCCGCGGTTTCAGGACCGTGAGGAAGTTGCTTCCGAAATCTGGCTGCTCCTGCTGAAGAAACTGAATCAGGCTCGCGGGCCCTGGCTTTACAGTTATAAAAGCTGGCTTAAAACAGTCGCCAAAAACATGGCTTTCGCGTGGAAAAAAGAAAAAGACAATTTAGCGGTGCAGGTTTCGCAGGTTGGCATCGATCACGACCAGGAAGCCATCGACAGCAGCGCAGATTTTTTTGATATTTGTAGATATCAGGAAAGTATCGAAAGAAGTGAGGCCGCGCAGCTTGCAGTGGAACAGAAGCACGATGTAGAGCGCATCAAAGCGGACCTGGACGCGGCGGATCAGGCAGTACTGGAATTCGAGCCAGGCGAGACGCAAAAAGAGAAGGCCAAGAAGGAAAAGGTGACGCAGGGAACGATTTCCTCGCGGAAGAAAAGGGTCATTCTAAAGATTCGCCAACAGCTTGGAATAGGCTATGGCGCGCCGAAAAAAGATGCCAAAAAAGCCAGTGAAGACGCAAAGGCAAGCAAGGGCGCGCGGAAAACAGCCTCAGGCGGCACGAAAAAAGAGCAAGTCTGAACAAGAAAAAAGCAGCGCCATGCAGAATAATATGGCCGGAACAATAGAAGGGATTCAAGGTGCAGTTTCCCAGCGGAAGAAAAAGGACTAGCGTAAAATTTTGTCGATTTTAAATATCAAGCAAAGGAGGACAGAAATGATGCGAGCGCAACTCACCAAAAAGACGAATGCTATCCGCCGTTATGCCCAACGGCAGCGCGAGGTTGTAGCGCACCATCTTCCAGAGACGCTGCGCCCCTGGCTTGAAGAGCATGTCCCTTTACCGCAACCCGATATTCCTGGTTCGTTCGCCAGGAACTGGCCAGCCGTCAAAGATCCCCACGGCGGGGAGTTGATGGACAACCTTATTCGCTTGCTGAAACATGAAGACCTGAAAGTTGCCATGGCAGCCGTGTGGGAGATCAGGCAACTGGGGAACTTTTACGTGAGCGACGC
>JASLFF010000282.1 GCA_030150795.1 Terriglobales bacterium
GGTCTTCTTCACCGTTACGTCAAGAAAATAGCGGTCATGCGAGATCAGCACATAGGCGTGCGGATAATTCACCAAATATTGTTCCAGCCAATTGCGGGTTTCCAGATCAAGATGGTTCGTTGGCTCGTCCAGCAGAAGCAAGTTGGGTTTTTGCAGCAGCAGTTTGGCCAGCGCAATGCGCATCTGCCAGCCGCCGGAAAATTCTTCCGTCCGCCGCGTCCAATCTTCTTTCTTGAAGCCCAGGCCATTCAGCACCGTGCCGACTTCAGCCTCAATGGTGTATCCGTCGCGGGCCTGCATCTCAGCCTGTATGCGATGGAAGCGCTCGGCAATCTGCTGATACTCCGCGCTGGCATGATCAACTTCCGCCAGACGGCGCCCCAGCTCTTCCTGCTCACGCTGCATCTGGTGCACATGCTCAAAAACCGAGAGACATTCGGCAAAGACGGTGCGGCCAGAGAGAGAAAGGCCATCCTGCGGCAGATAGCCGCTCTGAATGCCGCGTTGCTGCGTGATCGTGCCGTAGTCGAGCGACTCTGTGCCGGCAAGGACTTTCAGCAGCGTGGTCTTGCCGGTACCGTTGGCGCCCACCAGTCCCACGCGATCATGAGGCGTGATCAGCCAGTCCAATTCCTGAAAGAGGACCTTCGGGCCAAAACGCTTGCCGGCTGCGGTGAGCTGGATCATCTCTTATCTATCTAAACACAGAGGGCGCGGAGGAGCACAGAGCGGAGGGAAAACAAAGCCATCCATGAGGGAAGGACGGGCCGAGAAGGACAGGGAAGAGGTGGTTCTAGATTTCTCGTTTCGATGGCCACTAGCTTTCGTTTGGTTCTTTCACATAGGCCTCAGGATTAACACGCCGCCGTACCCAGTGATACATGAGGTTGGTTCCGCCAAAAGTGATAAAGATCAGCGTCTGTACTGTGAAGAAAATTCCAGATGCCAGATGGGCAAACAAACAGTACAGGCCCCACAGTATAAGGGAGAACCAAAGCCCCCAAGCGAGGCCCTTGAGCCACGGGAGCACGTGTGGCAGAATGCCTGGAGAACGACGGGCAAGCTTCACTAATACCGCCCAAACTAGCAACGGGAACACTGTTGCCAGCACCCATTGATATAGCAATGGGTGGGTGAGAACCCGGTAGAGCATGGAATTGTTGAGCAAGGTTACTGTCCTGGCGCAGCGAGAGTATAGCACTCAAAAGCGCTCTGAGCTCACTTAGAATAAATCGAACGCAATCTCGATATTCATTTCCACGGCAACCGGTTGTCCATTGTGAGTAGCGGGCTGAAATCGCCAGCTTTGAAGTGTGGACTGAGCTTTTTCGTCCAGCCCCATACCCAACGGACGAAGAAGCCGAAAGCGGTGAACCTTGCCATCTGTCCCCACAACCACACTTACTAGTACGACACCCTGGAATTCTTCGTATTGGGCAATCTCTGAGAATGCAGGCTCGGGAGTGTATTTGGGCTTAGGAGCTTTCACCCCAGAATCAGGGCCAATGTGATATGAGACAGGATCGTGAAAATCCTCATCATTGGCATCTTTGATCGAATCCGGCTGGCCGCTTTGAACGGACTTGCTCTCTTTAGGAACTTCCTCACTCCAGCGATATTCCGCTTCTTTTTTCTGAGAAGCGTCGTAGCTGAAATGGTGGTCCGCCAGGTATGCGCGCCAAAAAACCGGCAAGGATCCCAGGAAATCTTCAGTCTTTAGTGCAAAGACCCGGCTCAGTAGAGTGAGCGCCTGCTCTGCAGAATCCACGGGCTTATCGAGAATGATTTCCACATTTATAAAAGGTGAAAAGGGCGGCCCTTTAAAACTTTTGCGCCGTGTGAACTCGAGCAGGACCAGCTTCTGTTTTGGAAACAAGAAAAATATCCGGCGGCCTTCAAGACGGAGTTTGTCGGGCGCGAGAGTTACGTGGTCGATGAGCATGCCGCTTAAAACGGCCCATGAACCCTCTTTACCGCCGCCCTTCAGCACCTTGCCTTCTGCGTCATATTGCTGGGAACCTGACTCCAATGGGTGGCGGAGAATCAAAGTTTTGTCTTCAAACTGCTTGAGCGTTGCTCCCGCATCCTGCGCCCAGGAGGTAGCGCTTGTCGCAATGATTAACAGAAGAACCATTAGTTTTACGCGCATATTTTTCAGGATACTATCTCCGATGCAGAGTGCGAGCCGCAATGTTCATGAGTCAGCTTGTCGGGGTTAAGTCTTTCGACTGAGGACAATCTCAAGGGATTTGATAAAGGCTAGTTTGGTTTGGATTTCTGCATCGGCTCCAGCTTGGCTTTTACCATCTTGTAAAACGACCACACATTGTCAGCCTCACCCTCGGTCAGGCGGCGATGAATTTTCATGGAAGGGAAAAGCTTGTTGCCTGCCACGGTCAGCGTCAAAGTGGCGAATTGCTTTCCGGGGTACGTGTCGATGCTCCAGTCGCCGCCAAAGCGCCGCCGCACCACCTCGCCGAAATAACAGCCCCACATCTTA
>JASLFF010000309.1 GCA_030150795.1 Terriglobales bacterium
GCCCCTCCGACCAGCGCGCCATCGATTTCCGGCTGGGACATCAACGCCGTGGCATTCTCCGGCTTGACGCTGCCTCCATACAGGATGCGCATCTTGGCTGCCACATCATCTCCAAAGGCTTCGGCAGCCTGGGCCCGGATCACTCGATGAGCCTCGGCTGCCACTTCCGGCGTTGCCGTTCTGCCAGTGCCAATTGCCCAGACAGGTTCATAGGCCACGGTAATCGGATGAGCGCCGCCGCCGGCAATCTCACGGAAAGCGATGCTGCACTGCCGCCGCAAAATATCCTCAGTGACGCCGGCTTCACGTTCTTGAAGAACTTCGCCTACGCAGACAATAGGCTTCAATCCAACGACTAAAGCGGCCCGAAGCTTGCGGTTCACGGTGTCATCGGTCTCGCCAAAATATTGGCGGCGCTCAGAATGGCCGATAATGACGTGCGAGCAGCCCACGGCGTGCAGCATTTGTGCGGAGACGGCTCCCGTGTACGCGCCCTCCTTTTCCCAGAACATATCCTGACCGCCAAGGCCAACCTTGCTCCCGCGCAGCGCCCATCCCAACTGGGGGATCAGCACAAACGGAGGGCAGAGAACAATCTCATCCCGCTCATGTCCCGCCACCATCGGCAGGAAAGCGGACACAAATGCCTGCGCCTGCTCCGGAGTTTTGTACATCTTCCAGTTGGCAGCGATCAGCTTTTTTCTCATGCTTCAGCCTTGATCTGGTAGTTGGGAAAGTCGCGGCCTAGCTTTTCCGCCGCTGCGGCGTAAGCGTTATACGTGCGCTGGTCAAACAATACAAAGCGCACCAGCTTCACTGATTTAGGTTCATGCAGCAGATCGGCGATGGCCCGTAAGGCTATTTGCGCCGCAGGCCCCACCGGATAGCCAAACGCTCCCGTGGAAACGGAAGGGAAGCTCACGCTGGCGCAGAGCTTGAGGTTGGCTTGCTCCATTGAGTTGCAGTAACAGCTTTCCAGGATTTGCGGCTCATTGACCTTGCCGCCCTGCCAGACGGGCCCCACGGTGTGAATAACATATCGAGCCTTGAGATCCGCGCCGGAGGTGGCCACAGCCTGTCCCGGAGGCAGAGGGCCGCGCTGCGCACGTATTTTTTTGCACTCGGCCAATAGCGCTGGCCCGGCGGCTCTATGAATCGCGCCATCCACGCCTCCACCTCCCAGAAGGGAAGAGTTAGCAGCGTTCACGATAGCATCGGTGGTTTCATCGGTGATGTTGCCCATCACGAGTTCGAGTGTGGCTTTGGGTCCGATTCGATATCGCACGCTGTGCGCCATTTTATTTGTTGGTGAGCGCTTCCACGCCCGGAAGCTTTTTGCCTTCCAGAAATTCCAGCGAAGCTCCGCCGCCAGTAGAGATGTGCGTGATCTTGTCCGCAAGGCCAGACTGATGCACAGCGGCCACTGAATCCCCGCCGCCGATAATTGAGGTCGCAGTCCGATTTCCGGCCACGGCTTCAGCAATCTTCATGGTGCCGTGCGCAAATGGCGCAACTTCGAAGACTCCCATCGGGCCGTTCCATACGATCGTCTTTGCGCCGGCAATCTCTTTGCTGAAAGCGGCAACCGTCTCAGGGCCAATGTCCAGCCCCATCTGGTCGGCAGGAATGCCTTGATCCGTCTTAATAGTTTGAGTTTTCGCGGACGCGTCAATCTTTTCTGCCACTACATGGTCCAGCGGCAGCAGTAGTCGGACGTTCTTCGCCTTCGCGTCCTGCAAGAGCAACTTTGCTAGGTCGATCTTGTCTTCTTCCACCAGTGACTTGCCCACCTGCTTACCCTGGGCCTTCAGGAAGGTATAAGCCATGGCGCCGCCAATCAGCAAAGCGTCAACTTTGGTGAGCAGGTTTTGGATCACCTCAATCTTGTCTGACACTTTGGCCCCACCAATGATGGCGACAAAAGGCTTTTCCGGATGCGTTGTTGCTTTCCCCAGGTATTCCAATTCTTTCTGCATCAGCAGACCGGCTGCGGCTTTATGCAGGAATTTTGTGATTCCCACAGTAGAGGCATGCGCCCGATGCGCCGCACCGAATGCATCATTCACGTACACATCAGCGAGCGCGGCCAACTTGTGCGAAAAAGATTCGTCGTTGGCTTCTTCTTCGGCGTGAAAGCGCAGGTTTTCCAGAAGCAACGTCTGGCCTTTTTCCAGCTTGTGCGCCATTTCTTCCGCCGCCAGGCCAATGCAATCCGGAGCAAAACCCACATTACAGGCGCGTCCTAGCTTTTCATCCAGCAGCATGCGCAGACGCTCCGCAACGGGCCTCAAGCTCATCTTGGCATTGAATTTTCCTTTTGGACGTCCCAGGTGCGAAGCCAGTATCAACCTTGCGCCCTTGCGCAGCGCATACTCAATCGTCGGCAGCGTTTCGCGTATCCGCGTATCGTCGGAAACGCGGCCATCTTCAGTCAGCGGCACGTTAAAATCCACGCGCATAAAGACGCGGTGGCCTTCAAGTTTCAGGTCTTGGATTGAGAGTTTGGCCATGTGCTTTTCAGTGGCGACTGCCATTTAGATCCCCTTCTTTGCCATGAAGTGGATCAGATCGCGGACGCGGCAGGAATAGCCCCATTCATTGTCATACCAGGCGATCACCTTTACGCAGTTGCCTGCGACCACGCGGGTGAGGGGAGCATCAACGATGGAAGAACGCTCGTCGCCGCGATAATCCACTGAGACCAGCTCTGCGGTTTCATAGCCCAGAATGCCTTTCATAGGCCCATTGGCAGCAGTTTGAAGGGCCTTATTGACCTCTTCCACAGTCGTGCTTTTCTCTACAAACGCCACCAAATCAACCACGGAAACATTGGGCGTGGGCACACGCATGGCAAAGCCATCGAGCTTGCCTTTGAGGTCCGGAATCACCAGATTCAGGGCCTTGGCTGCTCCGGTTGAAGTAGGAATCATGGAAAGAGCGGCAGCGCGGGCACGACGCAGGTCTTTGTGTGGAAAATCGAGTATGACCTGATCGTTGGTGTAGGAATGGATCGTGGTCATTGTCCCGCTTTGAATTTTAAAACTGTCATGTACTATCTTGGCCACGGGAGCCAGGCAATTTGTGGTGCAGGAAGCATTCGACACAATATTGTGTTTGGCCGGATCGTATTTGCCTTCATTCACGCCCAGAACAATCGTGATGTCCTCATTCTTGGCTGGCGCGGAGATGACCACTTTCTTCACCGGCCCGCGCAGATGCTTTTTTGCCTGCTCAGCATCAGTGAATTTGCCTGTGGACTCAATGACTACCTGAGCGCCTACGGACTCCCAGTTGATGGCTGCAGGGTCTTTCTCTGAAAACACCTTGATCGCCTTGCCGCCAACCATGATGGAATCGCCAGAAGCCTTAATGTCCTGCTTCAGATTGCCAAGAATCGAATCATATTTGAGGAGATGGGCCAGCGTGGCCGGGCTGGTGAGGTCGTTGACCGCCACAAATTCCAGATTTGAGTCTTCAAGGGCCGTCCGTAACACGTTGCGGCCAATCCGGCCAAAGCCATTAATACCAACTTTAATTGCCATTAAATTTAAATCTCCTTCAAGAAAACCTGATGACCTAGCATCCGTTGGATGCAGACCGCGACAGAGCGGTTCCGATACGCAGTTGAAACTAATCAGGTTAGCAGAGACAGTTGAACCGGCGCAATGGACCCGCCCTTTCCGCGCCGGCGCCGCGAACTGCAAGAATCTAAAACGATAAAGCCGCGGATCGCAAGTCCCGCGGCTTTGTTACTCAGATGCTTCTTGTTGGTGGTTTTCAAACTAACAATTGATTTGCATGGCCACACGTAATTCTTCGTCGGCTCCCGCAGCCATTTCTTGTCCTGGCCGCGTAGAGAGCCATCAGCAGTCTGCCGCCTGGGCTGCTCATTTCCCACACCACATCCGTTAGAAGGCAAGCTCGCGGATCCGGGGCCGTGGGCTTTACGTTCTAAAGATTTCTGGGCTATGCGACATCACTTACTTGATAGAAACAAAATCGTGCGCCACTCAATTTCTGGCCCGTGAATCGCTTTCTCTCTCTTTACTGCTTTTGCATATTGTCCTGTTGCAGATTGCGGTTGGCCCATTGTAGATTCTTGTAACTTGGCTGGATCCCATTGCGAAGCTTTTCTTTGGATATCTTCAGAACAGGGCCGGGGCAGGAACATTCAAGCCGTCAAGTCCGATCTATGAAGCCAGCGCCAAAGCGTCTGCGCACCTTGCTAATCGCGAAACCTAGCCTTGCCACCTGCAGGGACTTTTGCCTGCCTGGAGTAAGTTGAATGACTTGGTTCGGTTGCGGGCCGCCATTATAACAAGCTGCATTCCTGGTGCAAGAAGAAATTACGTTAAAGACCAGCCTGGTTAACTTACTTGATTCGCCAGGCTGGCTTCCTTCGAATCTTTGGAGCATGCTTTGACGCCGCAGTGGCGGAAACAGCCAAAGCCGCTGTTAAAACAACGATTCGGAAATGGCTTTCTTCAAGTTCAATACCCATCAACCGAACTGGATCAAAGTCCTAGCGATTCGATGCGCAGCCTAAAGTCAGGTTTTCACGCATTTGGCCGATGAAAAAGTTCCTTTGCTTGCAACTTCTTAGCTGCTTGTGTTACACACAGATGCATGCGCAACTGGATGCGCGAGCGCATGAAGCGCCGTAAAAAAAAGCCGGAAAACGAAACGGAGGCCACTGGCAAGGTTGGCCAACAAAAGCCTCTGGTCGATGAATCCCATCCGCAACCGCTTGTCCCGGCCTATGACGACATTGAGCCAGAGGCCTCCCGCGTAGCTGAACCCGCACAGGAACCACCTGCGACCACTGAACCGCGCATGGAAACCGAGGTTCAGCCTGAATCACCTTCCATGCCGCCTCCGGGTGTTCCGGAGCATCGACCGGCACAGCAAGCCGGCAAAGCGACCGGACGGCCTCCTAAAGGCGTGGTTGTGCTCGCCATTGGCCTGCCCGGATCGGGCAAGACCACGTGGTTTAAGCGCCGCGGCGTCACTCCGCTTTCCAGTGACATGCTGCGCTCAATCCTTTTTGACGACATCACAGAGCAGCGCTACCAGGGCCTTGTCTTTTCAACCCTTCGATCTTTGCTTCGTGCCCGTCTGATTGCCCGTATGCCATGGAATTACGTTGATGCCAGCAACCTGGCTCCGCACGAGCGCCGCCAATGGATCAAGATGGCTAAAGGCTTTGGTTATGAGGTACATGCCGTCTTTTTCGATGTTCCACTTGAAGTTTGCCTGGAGCGAAACCGCAAGCGTGAGCGCCAGGTAAAAGAAGACGTGATCCAGAGGATGGCAGCCAAACTGAAAGCGCCGGGCTTTGAAGAAGGCTTTGGGAAAATTACGGTTGTTCGCGTAAAACGCTCAGGCGAGCAGACTTAGCCGCTTTGCTGCTATGGCGCATCGTGCCGGTTCACCCCCGGGCGAAGTGCACCAGAGCAAAGATTCCAAACCA
>JASLFF010000311.1 GCA_030150795.1 Terriglobales bacterium
TTCAATGAAACGCTTAAGCGTGTATTGGATCGCCTTGTAAGCGATCTCATTAGCAACAGCCGCAAGCTCATAGGCGAAGCGCAGGTGGATTCGGTGGAAGCTGTGCGGCGACATCCGCAGCGTCTCATCGCCTTCAGCCCGCAAGTGGACGAAGAGCGTAAGCAGCTGAAAGAATTTCTTTACCAGAATGTTTATTACAGTCCCGCGCAGGAGCGCGATAAGCGCCAGGCCGAGCAGGTGATTGCAGAAATGTTTACATTCTTTATGAAATTTCCGCGGCAACTGCCGGCAAGCTATCAAGAGAAAACACGGAGCGAGCCGCTGCACAAGATCGTCTGCGATTACGTTGCGGGAATGACCGATAGTTATATTTTCGAGCAGCACCGGCGGTTTTGCGGGACAAAAAAGCGGATCGGGGTATAGATCAGCAAAAGAAAAACTTTTGAAACACAGAGGAAAGGAGGTAACGGAGGAAGTTGAGGCCGGTTTGTTTAGGTCTTTTCTGGTACCGATATCCGCAGCAACTTTCTTTTCAGCTGTGCCGCACCTCGGCGCTCAATTTCAAATCCCCAGCTATCCCACGCTTACGGCTTCGCGTTGCTCGCCTTCAGCATGGGCTAACCTGTGGTCGCGCCTCCGGCGCTTGGATTAGCCGGTGCTATTCTCACCCCAGAACAACCACACCTTACCGCGGATGAACACGGATTAGCGCGGATCGGACCCAAAATCTCTGGAACTTACAGCTCTCCTATCGCGTATCACCCGACAGGTTGCAGTGTGTACAGGAGGGCAGGACGATGAAAACTGCGATATCGGCGATGTTCCTGACAGTTCTTTCGGTCGCGCCAATGACGCTTGGAGCGCAAAGCACCGGCAGCCCGGCGGAGAAAGACTTTGTTTCCGGTGGCAAAATTGCCATCACGCTTGAGTCCGGCAATTACGAGATCCGAGCGAGTTCCGATAACCGCATTCATGTGCGCTGGAATGAGGCAAGCGGCGCGCGCGTGAAGCTGACAACGAATGACAAGTCGGCTGAGCTGCGCGTGGAGAACACACCGAACAACAATTTCCACGCCACCATTAAGGTCCCCGCGCTGGCTGACGTACGCGTGCGGCTCACGGCGGGAAACGTGGAAATGGCGGGAATCAAGGGCGATAAAGATATTGAATTAAACGCGGGGAACCTGAACATCAATGTTGGCAGTTCCAGTGATTGGGGCGATGTGGACGCATCGGTGACAGCCGGGGACCTGAACGCGCCCGCTTTTAAGGAGGTCAGGGGAGGATTGTTCCGGTCATTCAAGTGGAAAGGCCCGGGCAAGTACAGGCTGCATGTACACGCAATGGCCGGAGACATCAACTTGAGAAACTGAACCGGCGGAAATCTCGCCAAGGTTCGCCTCGGCGGTTCAGGGTGGCCGCGGAGAGAGTGTTACGGTTTGGTAACGCGAACATTTTCCTGTTTTGTAAAATTGTGAGCTCGCCGCGCGAGCCCGTTGGCGGGTGGGACTACAATACGGCGCGTATCCAGGCCGCAAGTTCTTCCCTGCATTTCATCGCTTCAAAGGCTGTGGCTGGAGCATTCCCACAACTCACTCATTGGAGGATTCAAACCATGCCAGTCTCCGCTTACGACCCGAACCTTTCCAATCTGCTGGTGCAAGCGTGCGAACTCACATACGTCCAGTATCAAAACGGCCCTCCACCGGGCAACAATGGAAACATCAAGGCCCCTGCCGGATACACGCAGATTGCCTCCTTCATGGCCCCCGAGATCGACCTGTCAAAGCTCAAGCTCCTGAGTTTGTCTGCTCAGGCAGGACCCGTGGCCCCGTTGGTCTGGCAGAACATACAGAGCAGTGCGGAAGTTCGTGCAAGCGTTCACGCGCTCTTTCCCAGCCTGCAAGACGTTTATTTTGGGTTTGCGCTCACATCGTCGTCATACAACATCATCGCGTTGCGCGGGACGCAGTCGGATTTCGAGTGGACTCTTGATGCCACGATTCCACAGGTGCCGGTGCCGCTGGTCTGGTACAGCGACGGGAAGTTTCAGTTCGCCAAGGTCCACCTGGGCTTCCTTATCTTCTTTGCCATGCTGGCGGACCAGATTCTGGCGGCGGTCAAGCAGTTCAATCCCGCCCTGCCATGCCTGGTAACCGGCCACAGTCTGGGCGGCGCACTGGCGGTCCTCGCTTCACCGGCGCTGCGGCTTCTTTCATCGTTGCCAACGGTCCAGATGTACAACTACGCCGGGCCTCGCGTAGGCGATCCGGCATTTGTGGATGCTTACAACTTCTGGGTGCCGCAAAGCTATCGCGTGGTAAATCTGGCTGACCTGATCCCAATGCTGCCTCCGAGCCATATTTTTCAATGGCAGTATGGCGACGTGGGACAGGAGTGGTCATTCCTGAACCAGTCAGGCAACGTGGCCGGCAACCATGCTCTGATCGGACCTGATAACTATACGAAGGCAGTCAATCTGGGTGTACCGACAAACGCGCCGCGCGTCTACCCGGTGACCGGACTGGGCAACACCAAGGCCGCAGGGGCTTGAGAGCCAGGCGGAAAACATATCTTTAAATTTGTGCTGGAACAAAATTTGTGCTGTGACAATTTGTGCTGTAACAAAGTTGTGCTTTAACAACACGAGCAAGGTCCTTCCCGTGTTGGGGACGGCACGGGAATGCCTGCCGGTCCAGCGCAAGGTTCTGGGGTAAGATCGTTCTCTCCCAAGGCACTGTTTTGCGATTTGGAGGGGAATATGCGCCGAGCAAGCCGTCTACTTTTCCTGCTGGTTGCTGTCTGCGGTTTTCTCCTGCACTCCGGTGGTTACGCTCAAAGCGCCGGCGAAGATAACAATCGCAAGCGCGCGTTTGAGCTTTTCAAACAGGACAAACATCTTGAGGCCCTGCCTCTGTTTGAAGAACTGGCGCTGAAGAGTCCGGATGATCGCGACGTTCTGCTGGGACTGGGAGTGTGCCTGGTATCAGAAGCTGCAACGCTCGACGATCAGGATGTCGCCAGCAAAGAACGCGTTCGCGCGCGGCAGGTGCTGCTGAAAGCTAAAAAACTGGGTAGTACTTCACCGCTTCTGGAAAACCTGCTGCAAATGCTTCCGGAAGATGGCGTGGTGAAATACGAAAACACGCCCGCAGATCAAGCCATGCGCGCCGCTGAGGCAGCTTTCGCGCGGCACGATTTTGAAGAAGCGATTAAGGACTACAGCAAGGTCCTGGAATCCGATCCTAAAAACTACAGCGCGGTGTTGTTTATCGGCGATACATACTTTGCGGAAAAGGATTGGGCAAAGGCCGGCGAGTGGTATCAAAAAGCCATTGATCTGGATCCAAACAAAGAAACGGCCCACCGATATTACGCCGACATGCTGCTGAAGAATGGAGAGATTGAAAAGTCGCGGACGCGGTTCATCCAGGGCGTAGTGGCCGAGCCTTACAATCCCATCACATGGCGCGCGCTGCAAGCGTGGGCAACCACCAACAAGGTGCAACTCAAGCGGGTGCACGTGAACACGCCGAATAACGTGAGCCAGACAGGCGAGAAGAACATCACGATCACCGTGGACCCAAAAGCATCGGACGAGACTTCCACTTTGTGGCTCAGTTATGGACTGGCAAAGGCGAAGTGGCGCGGAGACGAATTCAAAAAGAAATTTCCCGCGGAAAAGCAATATCGCCACAGCCTGGCTGAAGAGGCGGAGGCGCTTACCATGGCTGCCACCGTTTGGACTGAGGTAAACGAATCCGAGAAGAAAAAGAAGAAAGCATCTTCGCCGCCGAAGGACCCAAACCTGATTCTGTTGCTGAAGCTATACCAGGCCAAAATGATTGAGCCCTATGTGCTACTGAACGCGGCAGATGATGGCATAGCGCAGGACTACTCCAGCTATCGGGAAAAAAACCGCGAAAAGCTGGAGGAGTATCTGAGTGAGTTCGTGGTGCCGTCGCTGGAAAAACCTTGATCGGATGCTCACATATGCGAAATGATTTTGTTCGCAATCTCCGATCCGCGTGAGCGCGCTTCCGGCAGATACATGGTGTCAAGCTTGAAAACGCTATCGCCTTTCAGCACATAGAACGCGTGGCCAAAAGAGCCGATCATGGCATGGTCGCCCACGCCGTTCACTTCGTCGAAGCCGGGAACAACGGAAAGGGTGGCACGCATCGGCCCCCAACTGTCACTGCCGGCGTGGCTGTTTACGCTGAAGGAGAAGACT
>JASLFF010000347.1 GCA_030150795.1 Terriglobales bacterium
GGCGCATTGGCCGGATCTTCCAGTTCGCCGCCTTCATGGCTCAGGTGCCATATGTTGCGATCGCGGCTGTGAATCTTTTCCCGGCTTGCGGTCACGGAGATGCCGCGCGCCTCTGCGTAGTCAAGGCAATCTTCGCGCGACTTCAATGTCCATTCCCGCCACGGCGCAATCACTTTCAAATCTGGGGCCAGGGCCTGAAACGCATGTTCAAACCGGACCTGGTCATTGCCCTTGCCGGTGCAGCCGTGCGCCAGCGCAGTAGCGTTTTCTTTCAATGCAACTGCTACCTGATGCTTGGCGATCACCGGCCGAGCCAGCGAAGTGCCCAGTAGGTATTTGTGTTCATACACAGCGCCTGCGCGCACGGCAGGGAAGACGTAGTCATTCAGAAATTCTTCCCGCAGGTCTTTTACGATGACCTTTGCCGCGCCGGTCTTATGCGCTTTTTCAACCACAGCGTCAATGTCTTCACCCTGGCCCACGTCAGCGATCATGGCAATTACGTCGCAGTTATAGTTTTCCTTCAACCAGGGAATAATGATGGAGGTATCAAGTCCTCCGGAATATGCCAGAACTACTTTCTCACGCATGATTGCTCCTCGCGGACCCGCGGCCCATGCCGCTGCCCAATAACATTAATAAGATTGCTTTCTGTACGTGCATGCGATTCTCCGCCTGGTCAAAAACGATGGAGCGCGGAGAGTCGATCACGTCGGCCGTAACCTCCTCGCCGCGATGCGCAGGCAGGCAATGCATAAAGAATGCATCCGGGGCCGCCAGATCAAAGAGCTGCTGATTGACCTGATAAGGGGCGAAGATCCGGGCACGTTCTTTGGCTTCAGTCTCCTGGCCCATGCTTGCCCACACGTCGGTGTAGATGGCGTTGGCGCCGGTGGCCGCTTTCTCGGGATCGTTGGTGATCTCAATGATTGCGCCGGTGGTTCGACCAATGGCTTTCGCCGTTGACGTGATTCCAGCATCGGGCTCATAACCTTTCGGCGTGGCAATGGAGATGCTTGTTCCCAAAGTCGCCGCAGCCAGCATTAGTGAATGAGCAACGTTATTGCCGTCGCCAACATAGGCTGTGTGAATCGGACGCAGATCGCCAAACTTCTCCTGCAAGGTAAAGAAATCCGCATACGCTTGGCAGGGATGCTCCACATCACTCAGCGCATTGATCACCGGAATGCAGGCATTGTCTGCCATGTCCGTGATAGTGGAGTGGGCATATGTACGAAGCACCACGGCATCCACCCACCGCTCAACGTTGCGGGCAATATCGCACACCGGTTCACGCTCGCCCAGTCGCGACGTGGTCTGGTCCATGAACAGGGAAGTGCCACCCAGGCTGGCCATACCGGCTTCAAAGGTCAAACGCGTGCGTAACGATGCTTTCTCAAAGAACAGCACAAGCTGTTTGCCCGCAAGCGCGCCACGGAAGTCCGCGGGACGGCGTTTAATGATGTGCGTCAACTCAAAAAGAGACCGGGTTTCTTCCGGAGAAAAATCCTGCACTGAGACCAGATCGCGGCTGTCCGCGGGCGACTGCATGGGTGCTACGGTCGTTGCGTAATCAAAAATTCTGGCGGACATCATTTGTTCCTCCCTTGGGCCGTGGCGGCCAGCGCAGCTTCCCTCTTGCCCAGTGCCTGGCCAAGCAGCTTCAGCACCTCGTCTGCATGTTTCTTTTTAATGATGAGCGGCGGAAGCATACGAATTACTGTCTCATCCGTGCGATTGGTGATGACTCCGTGGTCCAGCAGAAATTGAAACGCTGATTTCGCCAGTTCAGCCGATTCAAGGTCCAGGCCGATCATCAGGCCCATGCCTCGCACTTCCTTAATTGCGGGATTGCCGCGCTGCATCTCCTGAAGTTTGTGGACCATGTACTCGCCCGTCTTCTGCGCGTGTTTCAAGAGTTTCTGCCGCTCCAGCACATTTATCACCTGCAACGCCACCGCGCAGGCTAAAGGTCCTCCGCCAAACGTGGTGCCATGCATGCCTGGATGTATGCAGCCGGCAACGTTTTCAGTCACCATCAATGCGCCCAGCGGGAGTCCGCCGGCCAATGGCTTGGCCAGTGTGACCATGTCGGGCTTAACGCCATAGTGCTGATAGCCGAACCATTTTCCTGTACGACCTAAACCACTCTGGATTTCATCGGCGATCAACAGAGCATTGTGCTTCGTGGCCAGTTCGCGCGCCTTCTGCGCAAACTCACGGTTCACCGGACGAATGCCGCCTTCACCCTGCACGAACTCCAAGCCGATCGCGCAGACCGTGTCATCGAATTTCTTTTGCAGGTCGGCGATGTCGTTGAACTTCACAAACTCCACGCCAGGAACCAGCGGTTCAAACGGCAGACGATATTTTTCCTTATGTGTGGCGGACACCGAGCCGAACGTACGTCCGTGGAACGCGTGTTCCAGCACCAGGAAGCGCCACTTGGGCGTCGCCCCATCAGCAGCGTTGGCTTTGGCATAAGCGCGCGCAACTTTCATGGCT
>JASLFF010000375.1 GCA_030150795.1 Terriglobales bacterium
TGGCGAGCGTACTCAGTTCAAGCTGTGGAAGATGGCAATGCTCCACCCACGGCTCTTTGCGTTGGGCGGATGGATGATGCGCCGCAGCCTCCGTCTGCTTTACGGCATGGGACTGGCTGGAACATCGCTCGATCCCATGCGAGCATGGAGCCGGAGACGCACGCCTGTTCCGCTGCCCACGCAGTCATTCCGAGCGCGCGGGAATAAAGAGCTTTAAAAAAACGACCAGGGGAGGACTGCCGGTGGCAGCAAGTAATCCCAGCCGCGAGGCAATCCTTGCACGCATCCGTGACGGTCTGCGCACGCCTGCGCCCCCAATCGAAGACAAGACCTTCTACGGCCCGATCTTTGAGGCGGTTGAAAATCCATTGGAACGTTTTCAGCAGGAATGCAAAGCCAACCTGATGGAGTGCCAGTTGACCGCTGATTCCTCTGCTAGCGCCCAGGCCCTTGCAGGAGTATTGCAGTCATTGCCGCCGGGAGAAATTTTTGTGCAGGATGATCCTGCCTTGCGGCGGTTGATGGCCGCTGCTGGTTCGCAGCGCCAGATTCGTTGGTCGAGCGAGGGCGGCCCACGCGAACAATCGCAAGCAACGGTCACGCTCACCGATGCGCTGATCGCGCAGACCGGATCGATCTTTGTGAGCGCTTCAGGCGGCGGACGCGGAGCTTCTGTGGTCGCGCCCACGCATATTGTTTATGCCTTCGCAAAACAGCTTGTTCCCGACCTGGTGACGGCCTTGCGCAATGCCACCGCTGACGGTCGCCTGGAAAAGAATTCTTATGCCTGCGTGATCAGCGGTTCCAGCCGTACTGCCGATATCGAAAAGATCCTCGTCCAGGGCGCACATGGGCCCATGCGGCTAGTGGTGATCGTGGAGACCCGCGCTTAAGTTTTCTATCAGACGATTCCGCTCAGCGCTGCCTATGTCATGCGATTTGAGTTAGACTTTTCCTATGGCCAGGAAAAAGACATCCCGCAAAAAGAAGACCGTCAGCCGGAAAAAACCAACCCTGAAAAAATCAGCAGCCAGAAAAAAAGCTCCGGCAAAGAAGAAGCCAGCGAAGAAGGCGGCTGCCCGGAAACCCGTCGCAAAGCAGAAAGCGACGGCGAAAAAGAAACCGGCAACGAAAAAGAAATCTGCCGCGAAGAAAACCCGGCGGGGACGCGCAGCAGTCGTCAACCCTGTAACTCCAAGGGGACGTCGAGGTCTGGGAGCCGCGTCCGGCGGACAGTCCGGCGATACGCAAGGGCTATCCCGCAGAAGCTATGACGATTCTGAAAGCGTGGAAGAATTGATGGAAGAAGGCCAGTACATGGAAGCCGAAGCCGTCAGCGGCGTGGAGAACGCTCCCGACGCCGACGAGAGCGAAGTAAGAACGAGAGAAGTCCCTGAAGATGATGTGCCGGAAGAGTATCTGGACGAGGAATAGCACTCTCACCAACTAAGAGAGTTGCGGTAACAATGCTGGCGTTTGCATCGTTTTTAACTTTAACGACATCCTTACCACGCTGTGCGGGTTGCCACTTGGACGCTCTGAGGCGCTTAAGAATCGGTTAGAATCACGACACAAGCGTACCTCGGAACAAGAACACTTCGAGGAATGGAAAGGAAAGGACACGCCTCAAACGCCCGTGCCCAGACGAGATATTCGCGGTCAGCAATTGCCAATCAGTCGCAAGCCGACATCGGAGCTACCACTTGGAATCCACCCAGGTGTATCTCCGTTGGATACGGCACTGAGAAT
Source organism: Terriglobales bacterium (assembly GCA_030150795.1). Next base: position 1,750 of record JASLFF010000375.1, read on the forward strand.
TGTTCATGCGCCTCGGGAGCTCTATCACTATACCTCACTCCATCGTTTCGTCGGCATCATTAGCAGCAGGACGATATGGGCCAGCAGCATCTTCCATCTAAACGATGCAGCGGAGTTTCTGTACACCATCACTCTTGCAGGAAGTGTCCTGCTTACAAAAACAGGGGAACAACCCAGGAATAAGTTTTACAAGCGCCTTTGGAAAGATAGATTTCGCATGCTTGCTCTGGCAGGGCAGATTTTCGTTGTTTCATTTTCCGAGAATCCCGATTTGCTCAGTCAGTGGCGTGCGTACACAGGTGGTGGTTCTGGCGTCAGTATTGGATTTCAGCACAAATACCTTTTGACAAGGGCCCTCACTCAACACTTTCGCCTGGTGAAATGTGTTTACGATCCACAGATTCAAAAGCGAATTGTGAAAAAACTGATAGAACGGGCCTATATTGATTTTCATAAAGACGCGATGTTTGAAATGGCGGCACTAAGATATTTTATGCGCCTGGTAAGCGTTGCCTCCGCATTCAAACATCCTTCGTTTAGAGAGGAACGAGAGTGGAGACTAGTTAGCGATTTTATGCATGCACCGCCATTTCAAAGAGGGTATTCGACAAAATGGAGGCCCGGCCAATTCATGTTGATTCCATATACGGAGTTTAAGCTTTCAAATAAGAAAGAGCGCATCGTAGTGTCTAGCCTCTATCTGGGGCCTACTCCACACCGTGAACTTTCGACGAATTCTGTTCAGAGCATTCTCGCATCCGAAGCTTCTGGAGATCGGAAGCTCAAGTTGTCCTCTGTTCCTTATAGGAATTGGTAGACTCCGTAATGATGGCACGAATAACCAGCCACGATCCTCCCGCTGGTCGGGATAACAGTTCTAATTCTATGGTTATCGAGATTGATTGATCGTGCTGTTCGTAAGTGATTGAAAATTGGTGGAGGCGGTGGGAGTTGAACCCACGTCCGAAAACGTCACTGGTCAAGAGCCTACATACTTAGTCCAGTTCACCC
>JASLFF010000387.1 GCA_030150795.1 Terriglobales bacterium
ACATTGCAGTCATTGCAAAAGAAATATGGCGATCATCGTTTGTATCTGGTGCGGGACTTTCCCGCTGAAATTGCGGGCGCAGCAAAGCTGAAGAAATTTACCGGCGAATTATGGCAAATTCAAACCGAAAAATAGCGGCCACCGGCGCACTCTATCTTTATGGGATTTCTGAAGCGCCTGCCGCCGCTAAAAAGTCGGCAGCAAAATTAGGAAGGATAGGGAGCGTCGGTATTGACGGCCTGCATGCCGTCCAAGTTCTGCCGTGCGGCGACTTCCTCTGCTGGGTGTGTGAAGTGGATCAGGCCAGCTTTGCCAATGCCGTTGAGCGCAATATGGAAAACCTTGAATGGCTGGCTCTACACGGTGTCCGCCATCAGCAGGTCGTTGGAGAAGTCGCTGAGCAGATGACGATTGTTCCCGCCCGTTTCGGAACCGTATTTTCCGGTGAACCCGCGCTCTTTAAGGACGTCCAAGGCAGAAAAGCTGCGCTCAAGAAAGTTTTTGCCCGCGTGGCCGACGGGGATGAATGGGGCGTAAAGGTATTTGCGGAGCGACAGGTTGCCGCCGTGCCTGTAACGGGGGCACGCTCAGGCAAGGAGTATTTGCAGCAGAAAGCGGCGCGGCTGAAGAAGCGTCCTGAACGCAATGATCAGGAATTGCAGGAGTTGGCAACCGCGCTGGGCAAGATCGCTACAGATTCCGCGCCCAGCGGCAAGGTAAGCGGAGCGCAGCCCAATCTGCTGTGGCAGGCAACATTTCTTGTTCCGCGCGCCAAACGCAGGCAGTGGGACCAGGCGCTAAAAAATTTTGTGGAGAGGTGGGACGGGCAGCGGCGCATCGAAGTAAATGGGCCATGGCCGCCGTACTCGTTTGTCTCTGATGCCGAATGATTTTGAAACCTTAGAAACGCTGGGCGGGGAAGATGAAGTTTCTCTTCTCGAAATCCTGGACCACGTCTTGAACTCCGGCGTCGTGATTCACGGATCGCTGGTGATCTCTCTCGCCGGTGTAGACCTCGTCTACCTGGGGCTCAACATTGTACTCACGTCTGTAGAAACGGCGCTCAACAATCTGCAAATAGAGGAGAAGCGGAGGCAGAAGTGAGCCGCATCCTGGTTTACTGCGGCTTCCGCCAAGCGCCGGAGATATCTTTGCCTGGCGTCGGCGTCAATGCAGCGCCGGTACAGGTTGCGTCATTTGACAGCCTAAGCCTGCTTTGGTCGGCAGTGGAGTGGCCATTTGATCCGCAGCGAATGCAGAAGAGCGCTGTTGAGTTTCATGAGGTGGTCCATCAGGTGTTCAAGCAAACGGCTGTGATTCCATTCCGGCTGCTGTCTGTCTTCGAGGACCAACAGGCATTCACGGCCTTTGCCACAGAGAACCGAGAGCGCTTCCTGCAAGACTTGGACCGATTGAAAGACGTTGTGCAGATGGAGTGCGTCATCTATCCCGCGCCTTCACAAACTCAAGCCGATCGCAGTTCCGGCAAAGCGTATCTGGAGCAGAAGGCCGTGGCCTTGCGATCTTCAGAAGGATTTGTGCAAGCCATGCAGGCCGCTGTGGCGCATTTGAGCCGTGAAGTCCGCGTGCGTGACGGCAAGAACGGAACGCGGATCTTTGTGCTGGTTCAAAGAGGCCGCGAGAATGATTTTCGCCAGGCGGTAACTGCTATACCGATTCCTACACACCTCTCGCGGCGCACGAGCGGCCCGTGGCCTGCCGCAGAGTTCCTGAGCGAGCAGGTGAAAATGCCTCAGATCGATGGGGCTGCCGGAGCGAAATGACAGATATCCGCAAAATCACGCCGGAAGAAATTGCCGCCGCGGTTTCTGAGATGAACCGCGAGCTCAAAGCTGTTGGCGAAGGCGGTATTGATCGCATTGATTGCTCGCCGGAAAACATAGAACAGGGGCTTGCGCGGCTTGTGCTCAGCTTAATTGAGCTGCTGCGGCGTCTGCTGGAACGCCAGGCCATCCGGCGCATGGAAGGTGGATCGTTAGCCGATACAAAGGTAGAGGAGATGGGTCAGGCGCTGATGCGTCTGGAAACCAAGATCAACGAGCTTGCCGCCGCCTTTGGACTCAAGCCGGAAGACCTGAACCTTGAACTGGGCCCTCTGGGAAATCTTCTGGACAAATAAGTGCGCCGCGCACTCAAAGACAGTCAAACCAGACACCTAAAATGCGGGGTTAAGGCCCTCAGACAACCAATTTTGCGATTGTGAGCATCTCAAAATAACGCGCTGGCTCCTCCCCCCTTCCGGTTTATTTGTAAGCCAGCGAAAAAAGCTATCAAAGGTTGACAGTTTGTAGCGTGGCTGGTTAGGATGCGGTGACATGAGTCGCGTGGATTCTCCCAGTCCCCGGCGATCTCTTCTGTTTTTTCCTGAGATATTATGCAAAGAGTTCCTACGGTTTCCGGAACAGCAAACCTGCTGGATATCCTTGATCGAGTACTCGATAAAGGACTCGTGATTGCGGGTGACATTCGCGTTTCGCTTGCGAACGTGGAGTTGCTCACGATCCGTATTCGATTGCTTGTCTGTTCTGTCGATAAAGCTGAGGCCATAGGTCTCAACTGGTGGAAGTACGATCCAAATCTCACGGCTCCTGTGCCGGAGAACGTAGTACGGCGGACCCAGTTACCCGGCGCGCCACCGGCGTCCCAGACGCCGGGCCGGAAGAGGCCCGTTGTTCGCGCAAAACGAGTGAAGTGAGCCGATAGATTCTATTGAAGGAGGCCCTCGAATGGCCGTTGAAAGAGTTTCCGGCGGATCAAGTTTAATCGATGTTCTGGATCGAGTACTCGACAAAGGTATCGTGATTGATGCTTGGGTCCGCATTTCGCTGGTCGGCATTGACTTGATCACGGTAGAAGCCCGCGTCGTCGTCGCGTCGATTGATACCTACCTCAAGTACGCTGACGCTGTGGGTCTCACGGGCTTGGTTTCCCGTCCGACGTTGGGTGAAGGCGCCGCTGAAGGCGAAGAAGGAGAACTGGGTGAGGTCAGGCCACGCACACCCCGGCGCCGCCGGTAAGGCCTGGACTTGGGGACACGCATGGCTACGGCCGAAATCCGGCTACAATCGGCGCGTATGAACGGACGGCGTATGGCCCAACCTCGCCGTCCTGCAGTTCTTCGTCTATTGCAGGCGGAGCGCTCAGAAGAAATCTTTCCCCTGCTGCTGGAAGAGATTATTGCTCTGGGCAATCCGCGCGCGCTCGTTGTTGATGTGAATCTTGATAGTGGAGAAATCACACCTGCAGCGGCGCTGAAATGGCCACGCGCGCAGATGGAGAAGTTCACCAGCGCGCTCTGGATGCAGGACCATCCTCTTACCAGCGTCCTGCAGTCGGTTCAGCCTGAAGTGCTGGAAAAAAGCAACCTCCACAACCGTCCCATTTACGTTCATCCCATTCTTTATTCCAACCGCAATCTTTGCTGGGAAGCTGACCGAATCCGTACTTCAAGCTGTCTGGCGGTGCAGAACTCGCGCCGGGAAAAACGTGTCCGCCTGGAAGACCAGGTTTGCTCCACCTGTGAAATGCGTGCCTATGCGGCGGTTGTGGTCGTGGAACTGCCAAAGAATCACACTGCCCAGGCGATTGCGGAATTAGGCGAATTGATTGACCTTGCCAACCGCTATCTTTCACGGCTGTTAAAGGTTGAGCATTATTACAACCGCATGCGCGATATGGAAATCACCATTGCGCAAATGGGCACCGTAATGCAGAGCATGGCCGATCCGGTCATTCTCACGGACACACAGCATCGCGTCATCATGCAGAATAAGGCTGCGGAGCGATTTTTCCGCGTTCCGGAAGAAATGACTGAAGGCCTGGTTCGCGCGGTTGAGTTCAATAACCTGCTTTTTTCCGCCGCGCTCTCTTCCATGCTGGTTTCCGGCAGTGACTCCCATCGCGATCTCACGCTGGTAGACGCCATTGAAGGCGAAGAAATGCTGTTTGAAGCTGTCTCCGCGCCTACCTTTGGGCCGGAGGGCATTCAGCTCGGCACCGTAACCGTGATGCGTGACGTGACCGATCTGCGCCGCGCCGACCAGGAATTACGCCTCAACTATGACCGGCTTAGTGAGGCCGAAGAAGTTGTCCGGCAGGACCGCGACCGCCTGAACCTGATCATTGAAAACGTGGGCGACCCGATTGTCGTCTGCGACGGCAAAGCCAAGATCGTTCTGGTCGACCCCTTAGCCCAGGAGCTCTTCGGCACAGAGATGGACATAGTGGGCGATACCGTCCAATTCCAGAACCAGACCAAGCTCACGGCGTTCATTGACGCGTTTACGTCTTCTTTCTCTGATCGCGAAACAGCGCCTCTTCGTCTCTACAATCCCACGCTCCGGCAGGAGATCGACTATGACGCGCGTTCCGGCAAGATCTATGGCGAACGCGGACAGGTCGCCTATACGGTGACCGTCCTGCGTGACCTTACCGCTTTGCGCAAAGTGGAACAGCTCAAAGTGGAGCGGCGCATGCTGGAAATTGAGAAGTTTGCCGCCACCGGACGGCTGGCTGCCACCATTGCCCATGAGGTCAACAACCCCATGGAGGCAATCAAGAACGCAATCTACCTGCTGGCCAGCGCCATCCCGGATAATGCAGCGCCTGTATACAACATTTTAAAGTCGGAAACAGAGCGTGTCGCGCGCATCGTGCGGCAGATGCTTGGCCTGTATCGCAATACCGAACAGGTAAAGCCGGTCAACGTCAACACCATCATTGAAGATACGCTGCTGCTGCTGAATCGCCAGCTCCAGCGTGCCAATGTGGAAGTTCAGACGCAACTGGACGTGCTTCCGGACGCCGTGATTGCCGCCGACCAGATTCGCCAGGTGCTTTCCAACCTGGTCATCAATGCTCGCGATGCCATGCCTAACGGAGGCAAGCTGCGCATCCGCAGCCGCCATATTCCCGGCTATGACGACCTGCACGGCTGGGTGCGTATCCTGATCGCCGACACTGGCTCAGGGATTCCGCCGGAAATGATCCGCTCAATTTTTGAGCCGTTTGTTACCACCAAGGGCGAACGCGGTACCGGGTTGGGCCTCTGGATCGTAAAAGGAATCATCCAGAACCATGCCGGCAAGCTTTCGGTTAAA
>JASLFF010000473.1 GCA_030150795.1 Terriglobales bacterium
TTCCTGGTTTTTTTCATGCGTCGCGTGCGGAGCATGATCGGTAGCGACGCAGTCAACCGCGCCATCCGCCAGACCGGCCAGCAGCGCTTCACGATCTTCACGCGAGCCCAGCGGCGGATACATTTTGAAGTTGGTGTTGTACTGGCCCACGTCTTCATCCAGCAGCGTGAAGTGGTGCGGCGTGATCTCACAGGTCACGCGCAGATGGTCACGCTTGGCCTTGCGGACGGCCCGCAGAGCAGCGGCAGTAGAAAGATGAGCGACGTGGTAGCGGCCTTTAGTTTCGGCCGTGAGGCGGATGTCGCGTTCCACGATCGTGCTTTCCGCTTCACCGGGCCAGCCGCGCAGACCCAGACGGAAAGCCGTTGGACCGGCGTTCATCACAGAGCCTTCCGTCATGCGGCAGTCTTCCGCGTGCTGCACCACAGGCATGTTGAGCGCTGCGGCAGCCGCGAGCGTCTGGCGCATGATGTTGTCGTCAAGGATAGGCTTGCCGTCATCGCTGAGGGCGACCGCGCCGGCGCGCTTGAGAGCGGCAAAGTCAGTGAGGCGTTCACCCATGCTGCCGACTGTGGCAGCAGCAACCGGAAAGACGTTAACGTGCGCGCCGCGAGCGGGATCAAGCATCCAACGCGTGATTTCCGGCGAGTCATTTACCGGGCTGGTGTTGGGCATGGTGCAGACTGAAGTAAATCCGCCCGCAGCGGCTGCCATGGTGCCGCTGGCAATGGTTTCTTTATGCGCCTGACCCGGCTCGCGCAGGTGGACGTGAATATCGATGAAGCCGGGCGCGACGGTGAGCCCGGGAGCGTTGAAGGTCTCATCGGCCTTGCCGCGCAGCTTGCCTGCGGGCGCGACTTCAACCACACGACCGTCTTTGAGCAAGAGATCATACTTGCCCTCGAGACGCTCGGCGGGGTCGATGAGGAGACCATTGCGGATTGAGAGAGACCCGGGCTTCATGAAGGACCTTTCGCCGCAGATTTGCGCTTCGCTCCAACGTTCCGAGCGGAGCGAGGAATCCCTATAGCCACTGTAGACCAATGGGCAACGATTCCGGCCCTTTGGCGATTTGTGGCAGTAGGGTTCCCTCCAGATTGCTTCGCAAACTGTCGGGATAAAGAAACCTTCACGCTACCCCCAAACACATTGCCAGGATTGCCATCCGCACGTAAACGCCGTTATGGACTTGTTCTTCGACCACGGATTGCGGGCCGTCAGCGACTTCGCTTTGGATTTCCATGCCGCGGACCATGGGGCCCGGATGCATGACGATGGCATCGCTTTTTGCCAGCTTCAATCGATCCGGGGTGAGCTGGTATTGAGCAATGTAATTGTGCACATTGAGCTTGAGCCCGGCTAGGCGTTCTTTTTGAACGCGAAGCATCATGATCACGTCGGCTTTGCGTGCAGCTTCGTCTATGTGGCGGCTGATTTTCACGTCCGGAGCGAGCGTAGTGGCATAATCGGGCAACAACTCAGACGGGCCGCAAAGAATAATCTGCGCACCGAATTTTGAGAGCAGGTGAACATTGGAGCGCACTACGCGGCTGTGCTGGATATCGCCCACCATGGTAATGCGCAGGCCTTTCAGTGAGCGCTTGTGGCGCAGAATGGTGTAAGCATCCAGCAGGGCCTGTGAGGGATGCTCATGCATGCCGTCGCCGGCATTGATGATGGGAACATGAAGGTTGCGCGCCAGCACATGCGGCGCGCCGGAAGAAGGATGACGCACGACAATGCAATCCGAACCGAGAGCCTGAAGAGTCTTGCCGGTATCCACTAGCGACTCGCCCTTTTCGATGCTGGACGAAATCGCATTGATGATTGAAGTGTGCGTGCCCAGGAGCTTGGCAGCAAACTCGAATGAGACGCGGGTCCGCGTGGAAGCTTCATAGAAAAGAAGAGCAATGCGCTTGCCCCGGAGCAGAGGACGAGGCTTGCCGGACTGCATACGCTGGGCCAGCTTGAGAAAAAAAGTGATTTCGTCTGCCGAAAGGTGCTCGAGTTCGAGTAACGAGCGTGTGCGCGGCATGCTCAAGAAATGCGTTCCACCAGCAGGACCTGTTCTTCCTGATCTATCTCATTCAACTTGACTTCAATGATTTCAGCGTCACTGGTCTGCACGGTGCGGCCCACAAAAGCCGCTTCAATCGGCAGTTCGCGATGGCCGCGATCGATAAGAACGCAGAGTTGCACGCGGCGAGGGCGTCCATGATCGAAAAGAGCGTCCATGGCGGCGCGGACAGTGCGGCCGGTGTACAGAACGTCATCCAGCAGGATCACGTTTTTATCCACAATATCGGTCCCCAGCGGCGTGGCTTTCTTGATCACGGGGCTGGTGCCGACCGTTGAAAGATCGTCGCGGTAGAGCGTGATGTCCAGGGTGCCCACCGGCACGGGCGTTTTTTCAATCTGTTGAATCAAGGCGGCCAGGCGGCTAGCCAGCGGGACGCCGCGCCGCTTAATGCCAACAAGCACCAGATTTTCCACGCCGTTGTTTTTTTCAACGATCTGGTGGGCCAGACGAACGAGCGTCCGCTCAATTTCAGAGCCGGACATCAGGCGTCCTTTCACATGCAGGTTGGGAAGTCGAGTGGAGGCAGGATTCATAGTCACCGCATGATATCCGAAGGGAGCGCGATGCGCCAAACCGACCAGCTAGAGGTGTCTTCTCTCTTTCCTTAGCGCTCCCAGCAAAGCCCCACTGCCACTCCCAAGGGCAAGGCAGAGGAGAAGTAGGGTTATAAGGGCGAAGGCGGTAAACGCAATCAATCCGTCAGGAGTTGTGAACCATTGCAGTATTTGCTGGGCCTGGGGATCGGGATTCTGCGCGGAAATTTGGTGGATCTGGCTAACCATAAGATCGTGATACTGGGTCCGCTGAAGAGAAATGCTTACCAGGAAGAAAGCCAGAAAGAAGGTAAAGCTTAACAGACCCATCAATGCGCCCATGCGAGCTCCTTGCCCGCTGCGGATAGCAATTGGGCGGTGGCGCCTGTAACGCGAGATAGCCCAGAGGAGGTTGGCGGGCAGAAACACAAACAGGGCCAGCGGGTGCAGCGTCATTGTGAGAACGTCAGTAAGCGCAGCCAGAGGAATGGCGGTGCGAAGGAAGTATTTCCAATCGATTCCTGCCGTAGTCGAAAGCTCAGCTGGCAAAGACGGTCCCGGCAAAGAGGGCGCAGGAAGGACCGAGTCAGAGGCAATCGTCTCCCCTTGAGGCGCTTCAATGGCCCGCGAAACTCTTATCTGTGGAGCACCGCACGACGGGCAAAAGGGGAGCTGCGCTTCAATGGGATGTCCGCAACGGTGACAATCACTTTGCATATATTTCACGCTATAGGAGCTTCCTCTAGCTTAGCAAACGGGCAAGCACGGGCCCGATAGCACTGAAAAAAGCTGCAATTTTTTTCTTAGTCAGTGACGAGATGCGCAGAATCGTTTGTGCACAAGCGGAAAACCCTCATTCTGAGCGGCCAAAAGCACAAAAATATTCCAGCCGATATATCAAGATCGAAAAATCCGACTCTACTTCAACAAGCACCCAAAAAAATTAAAACTCTCTGCACCGCAGAAGAAACGTGTCTTCCGGGAGAAGGAAAAGACCGTGAAAAAGACCCTCGTTCGCCTATTGGTAGTTCTTGGATTGTTGGTTGCATGTGGATCGTCGCCTGTAATGGCAGATGGCGGCCCTCTTCCATCGTGCAAACCTCCTCTGGTTTGTTCAGTCAGATAAGTCCGTCGCAATTTATCGGTTTGGCTCGATCAGCCTTGCTGGAGTAATCTGGCTACCATCCAATGTGGCTCAGTACCATACTGTGGCTGGCTCCGCCTTTCCTGCAAGGCTGGATCGCCATTCTGATGTTGCGGAGGGGCACGCAGAAAAGTTATCGCTTTTTCTTTTCTTACACCCTCTTCGCGATTGCTGCTGAACTGACTAAATTCCTGCTGTCAGAGCCAGGGAAAAATACCTGGCTTTTCTTTTGGGTAGGCTGGAGCATCGAAGGTATCTACGCGATACTCGGCTTCCTGGCTATTTATGAAGTATTTGGCCACGTTTTCGAGAACTTTCATCATCTGGCGTGGTTCAAGTACCTGCTGCCTGTTACTGCCGTGGTGATGCTGAGCATCGCCGTGCTGATCCCGGTCGTTCATCCTGCAGTGGATACGGAGCCCCTGCTGGAGGGTATTTTTGCCCTGCAAATAGCCGTTCGATGCCTGCAATTGGGGGTGTTTTTCCTCATTTTCCTGCTGGCACGTGTGTTCACCCTGGATTATCGGCAGTATGCTTTTGGAATCGCGGCCGGGTTCGGCATAGCCGCTGCCGGCATTTTGCTGGGTACATTGGTAAGGACCGGCCTTGGATTAAAATTTCTAATGTTCTTCAGGTATGTCCCGTCTGTGGCATACTGTATGGCGGTAGCGGTTTGGCTGGCGTCTTTTGTTCGGGTTGAGCCAGAGGACCCTTTCCGCGACTTCCGGCATCTGTTTACTCCGGAATTATTCCAAGGGCGGCTCGCGAGATATCGGGATCGATCTCAATCAGCTCCAGCTCGATCCTGTTGTTCTGGATGTTCCGCACGTACCGCGCCATGGCTACCTTCCTCCGTCGATTCCGCACAGATCCACGAAGCGCTCGAGCGCCTCACCTAGCCCGCGCACGATGGTGCGCGCGCTTTCGTTGTCG
>JASLFF010000564.1 GCA_030150795.1 Terriglobales bacterium
AACTTCCCATCTGCCCCCAATCCAATTAAAATAGGGTTATGAGCGATCACCTGGTTACTCCCGATGTTGAGCGCGAGATGGAGACAAAGCGCTATGAGAATACTGCCGGCTATCCTGACGATGCCCAGCACATGCGTGACGTGCTGTTTGGCAATGAGCAGCCGCAGGGCGTGATTCTTACCTCGCTGGACAACGTGGTGAACTGGATGCGCAAGAACTCCATCTGGCCCATGACGTTTGGCCTGGCCTGCTGCGCTATTGAGATGATGGCCATGGGCGCATCTCGTTTTGACGTAGCCCGCTTCGGCGCTGAAGTATTTCGCCCGTCGCCGCGCCAGTCTGACCTCATGATTATTGCCGGCCGCGTTTCCCAGAAGATGGCCCCTGTCATCCGCCAGCTCTGGGAGCAGATGCCTGAACCCAAGTGGGTGATCTCCATGGGCGCATGCGCGACCTCCGGCGGCGTCTTCAATAATTATGCGCTGGTGCAAGGCGTGAATCAGGTGATCCCGGTCGATATCTATGTGCCCGGCTGCCCGCCGCGCCCTGAACAGTTGATCTATGCCATCACGCTGCTGCAGGAAAAAATCCAAAAAGAGCGCGGGACGTTCAAGCGGGCGCTGAATTTGGCGTAAAAAACCAGCCGTTGGCCCTTAGCTCTTGGCCTTTAGCTTTGTCTCGAAGAAGGACATTTTCGCCGATCCTGTGATTGGGTTACAGGATAAGATCATCTGCGAGTGCTGCCTGAAATTTCCATCCATTCTGCGCTGAAAGCATTAGTTCCCGATCTTGTGCTGGGCTGCATTTCTGCCGACGTTTTGGTCGAAAAGCACGACAAAGCTCTGTGGCTTGAAATCAATCAACATCTTGCCCATCTGGCCGCCACCATCAAGCCTGAGCAGATCAACTCTATTCCGCAGATTGCAGCCACGCGTAGCGCATACAAAGCTTTGGGCAAAGATCCTTCACGCTATCGCGGGTCGGCGGAATCACTGCTGCGCCGCGTACTGCAAGGCAAAGGGCTATACCAGATCAATAGCGTGGTGGATATCAACAACCTGGTCTCACTGGAATCTCTGAATCCCGCGGGATCGTACGATCTGGAAAAGGTCACGCCGCCCATCGAATTCCGCATAGGGGCAGCGGCTGAAAGCTATAAAGGAATCGGCAAAGACTTGATCAACATTGAAAGCTTGCCGGTCTTTGCCGATGCTGTAGGCGCTTTCGGCAGCCCAACCAGCGATTCTGAAAGGGCGATGGTCAGGCTGGAAACCCGAAAGATTTTCATGGTTATCTTCTCGTTTACGGGGCCGGAAGGGCTTGCGCGCTGGGTAGAACGCGCCAGTGAACTCCTTGGCCGATACAGCGGTGCTGAAGGAATCGAAACCTCTCTGGTGACATGATTCCAGGGCTTTGCGCGTGCATCCAAAATTTCACGTACCGGACGCAAAGGACGAGGAATTAACAATTCAGAATCCCGTTTTGTTGGCGTTTTTCACGTCCTTAATACGGTGGGAAGGTTAACGATTTGCCGGATGCTTTCTTGGGCATCAGGAGAGCAGCTACTTGCATCCAACCTCCTTTACGGCAGGTCCCTCTTTCTTCTATGCGGAAAATCAGGTTCATTCTTGCTATTACGTTGCTGAGCTGCTCCATGTTTGGGCTGGCGGCCAAGTTGCGCCAGGTGGCGCTTATCGATCTGCCGGGAAGCCCCGGTTTCAGCCACGTAACTATGGCGAATGGTCAGGTTGTAATTACCCGTCCGGGCACTAATACCATTGAAGTCTTCAGCCCAATCAAGCGGCGAATTATCGCCCGCATTTCCCAGATCAACGATCCGCGCGGCATTACCGTGGACAACGATTCCGGCACCATGTATGTGGCCCTGGCCGGTAACGACAGCATTGCCGTGGTGGATACCCGCAACTGGAGTGTGGAAAAAGTAATCCCGGTGCAGCATCGGCCGGAAAAGCTTCTATGGGTGCCGGAAACAAAAACACTCTATGCCACCAGCGTGCTTGACCGTACCCTGAGCATCATTGATCTTCGTCTCAGCGCGGAAACGCATGTGCTTGAGCTGAATGCCTTGCCGCAAGACATGCTGTATGACAGTGCTCGCCAAACCCTGTTGCTGACCTTGCAGGACCTGGGGCAGATCGCTTCGATTGACCGCAACAATACGATTACGGGCCGCTACAAAGTAATTGCATCAGAACCCACAGGGCTGGCGCTGGATGAACAACGCCGCCGTCTTTACGTCGCCGTGCGTTACGCTGTGCTTGCGCTGAATGCCGATACTGGCGCGGAAGTTGCGCGCATCCCTGCTCCGGGCGGAACAGACGCGCTGGTGCTCGATCCCGGCGGCAATCTGCTTTATGCCGCAGCCGGTGACGGATCCGTGCTGGCGATTGATCTCAACCGCAACGTAGTGGACCACGAACTGCCCACGGACGTAAAAGGCTACAGCATCGCTTATGATCCTGCGCACAAGATGATCTTTCTACCCGGTGGCCGTGAAGGCCGCTCCAAGATGGTCATCCTGAGCCCTTCCGGAGTGACGGAAACAAACCGCTTGCAGAATGCTGCCGGCCCAATGGAATCTGCACCTCAAAGCGGCCCGCAGACTGCGAAGAAGTAAATCTGGTAGTGGCCTAATGGCAGCGAGATTACAATCGCTCCATCACGACCAGCACATTCGTCCCATATTCGCTGGCCTCCGGATACTATTTCCGTCCAAAATCTTCTTTCTAACCGTCCTGGTATCAGATAGATTCTGCCTTGAGTCCAAGAGATCTGCTTACGGATCGTTTTTCCTCCCCTGTTGTATTCGATCCTGCATCTTGCGATAGCTGTGTACACGCTTGTCAGGAATCCGACCACTTAGGAAGTTTGCGAGCGAGGGGGACATGAAGAACTGGACAATGATCGCTATTTTTCTAGCCACCATGGTATTTGGCGCGGCAGCGCAACAACCGGTAAAGTCTCAGCCGGCAAATCCAGGGGAGCCTGCCACCGTGGCATCGGAAAAGCCGATGTCGCAGCCGGTTCCGGAGAGCCTGAACACTCATCGCGCGCTGCCTCAAGCCGACCTGAAAAAGCCGACCGAGGATTTAACGGAATATCAACGTGAACTGATCGAAGGTCACAATCAACAATTGAAGGAGCATTTTACCGCCCAGCAGCAGGCGGGCGGCTGGCAGCGAGTTTTCCTCAAACAGCTTGCATTGCAGCGGCTGAAGCTTCCCAATGCAACGCTGCAACTGAATGCAGCACAGCGGTTCATTACAAATTTCGTGTTCTGTGAGCGCCCGCTTATCGCCGGCCAGACTTCTGATTTCCAGACGTTCGCAAAGAGCTTCCATCTGGGCACACAGGATGCAGAATTTGCGCTGGAACCGAGGTCATCTATCATCATCAACGGCTGCAGAGTTGGCCCAGACACGGGTGAGGTTCGCCTAATTCTTAATCACGATGCCGGATGCTTCGTTGCATTGCAGGTCAACGACTGGAGTG
>JASLFF010000567.1 GCA_030150795.1 Terriglobales bacterium
GCATTCTTTCCATGCATGCCGTGGAGCGCGATGGCGCACTGATCATCATGGGCGAAGTGGTGAATGAGGACACGGTTCCGGCTTTTATCACGGTGGGCGCGGTGCTTACCGACAATAGCGGCAAAGACATTGCGGAAGAAAGCAGCTTTGACAAGCTCTCACACGTTTTGTTGCCCAAGGAAGTATCGCCATACCGAATTGATTTCCCGGGCATCAAGAAGGCTGACGTGAAGTCCGTCCGCATGACGCACAACTGGATGCTCGTGCCCGCATCAGCCGATCCGGTCATTGCTGTGCTGCATCAGCGGATTGAAAAAGACCTGACTGGCCGCACTGTGCTGAAGGGCGAGTTGCTGAATGAAAGCGGAACCACCGTCAACATTCCCCACGTCCTGGCCACGTTTTATGACAATGGCGGGCAGGTGATTTGGGTTTCAGACGCTTATTCTGACCACGCTCTGCTGCCGCAGACGCCACAACCGTTTTCCGTGGCGTTGCGCGACGATCTGGCGGCGAACGTGCATACTTACCGCGTAACGGTAAATCACTACAGCCTGAACAGCCGTGAGAACTAACTATGCGTAAAGTAATTTATATCGCCTTGGTGACCGCTCTCTGCTGGTTTGCTGAGGATTGCGCCCGCGCCGCAGAACTCCATGTGCCACAGAATGCCGTGGCTGGGCAGCCGCTCAGCATCGGCACCAGCGGCAGCGGGACACTGTACCTAGTAGGGCCGGGACAGGTGATCAAGAAACAATTTAAATCCGGCAGCGTCGAAATCAAAGGTGAAGAGCTACGGAGCGCGGGGCGCTGGATTGCAGCGGTCCACGGCGATTCCAATCAATCCCAGGTATTCTGGGTGAAGCCGGGCAAGCCGGGAAAGCTTAACTTTCTTGCTCGTCCTTCACGCGTGCCGGTGGCGCGTCCCAACGTGATCAGTGGCGTCACATTTGTTTTTGACCAGTACCAGAACCTTATCCTTGATTCCACGCCGGTAAATTTTAAGCTTGAGGTAGGCGGCTCAAGTTCAACGAAGAGCGTTACCAGCCGTGAAGGCGTTGCCTGGATCAACAGCGCATCAGCGCCCAAAGCGGGTGCGGCGCAGTTTGTTGCTTCCGTGGATGACACTTCAGTAGCCCGTGTTGTTCAACAGGTCGCCGCCGATCCATGCGAGCGCAGTTTTCGCATGCATGTAGCCGGCCACACAGCACAAAACACCATCGTGGAAACAGATCCTATCCGCGATTGCAGCGGCAATCCGGTGCCGGACGGCACGATCGTAACGTTCATCCAGACTGACAAGACCGGCAAAAGCACCGTGGACGCGCGCATCAAGAAAGGCACGGCGCGAGCGGAACTGCCTGCCTCTGATAACGCGACGATTACCGTGGCTGCCGGCGTGGTGCTGGGAAATGAACTGCACGTGGGAGGCAGACAATGAAGATTGCACGCATGTTGATTCTGACTCTGGGAGTAGCAATCGCAATCTCCGGGGCTGTGCCTCTGCTGGAGCGCATATTTGCCGATACAAAACCTGCCGTGCAGCTCAACGTGAAGAACGCCCAGCCGCGCGAGGTTGAAGATGTAACCCAAAATGCAATCGTGCGCGACTATACGCTGGCGTGGCAGGCAATTAGCACGTCGCTGGCGAACAATACGCTTCAGCCGTTGAATGACAACTTTGCCGGCTTTGCCCTGGATAAATTCACGCAACGGGTAAAAGACCAGAAACAGAATGGGCTTACAACGCGCATCATCGACCATGGCCACAAGGTGGACGCGATTTTTTATTCGCCGGATGGCGCTGCTATCGAACTGAAAGATACGGCAAGCATTGAGACCCAGGTGCTGGATGGCGGCACGGTGATCCACTCAGACCAGGCGCAGATCCATTATTACGCCGTGATGACCGGGGCTGAAGACCGGTGGAAGGTCCGCGTGCTGGAAAGCACAGCACAATAGGATTTATTTTGGTTCCGGCGCCTTGAATTCATAAATTGCAGCGGTTTTCTTCGGGCGCGCTCCAGCCAGCTCTGCAAGATGGCGATAGCCAGATTCCAGAGCGGACGCGAAAGTCCCTTCCTGCCCCAGATAGAGGACCTTTGGAGAGCCTACCTTCTGCACGATGCAGTGGTGGATGGAAGGGTTCTCCGCGTCGTCTGGAACAATGTCGGCGAGATAGCCGCCTAATTGAATACGCGTTCCATACCTCTGGCAGGACGATTCGTTATCGAGACCTGAATCATCCGCCAACTCTACCCAAGGATCGATCCTAAAACTCATAACTATCCTTCTGCCGCACCGTCAATACCGGGCACTCCGCTTCAGCGATAACGCGGGCCGCAGTCGCCCAGGGCAGGTGCGAATTGATTTTCGCCGGCTCGGGATGGCGCGCGCCCAGAACAATCAGGTCAGCGCGCATCTGTTGCGCAGTTTCCAGAATGTTGGCTGAAGGCAATCCGTACTTAAGCGCATATACCGGTTTCCGCCACAAGCATGCTTCGGGCGGCACCACGGCAGCGAGCTGTTGTGCAAGCTCTCGGCTACTCTTGCCGCCCGCCGGATATTTGTTTTCATCGGCCACATGTAGGATTGTCAGCTCCGCGTCAAATTCATTGCAAAGCATGGCGGCATGGGCCGGAGCGGCTGACCCAGCTTCAAAATGGGTGGCCAGAAGGACCTTTTTGATTTTTAGCTCACGGTTGGCGCATGGTTTCACGTCAGGACCTACTGTAAGCACCGGACACTCGACGTTACGAAAAACGTCTTCGGCTACGGAACCCAATACCAGCCGGGGGATCCCGTGGCGGCCGTGAGAAGCCAGCACCAGCATGTCAATGTCATTGCGTTGGACCACGTCGCTGATGACTTCCCAGACCGCGCCTTGACGCAGCGGCGTCTGGCTGGGCAGGCCCGTGAGCAGGCCATGCAGCACATCAGGAATATTTTTTGAGTTTGCTTGGGGGCCATTAAACGTGATGGCGAAGGCATCCGGGTCAAGCAGATTGTATGAATCGGGCGAGTTGACGTGTATGGCGTGCACGCGTGACGTAAGTCTGCGAGCAATGGCCTGAGCATATTTCAACGCGACTTCCGAAGCAGGAGAAAAATCAGTAGCCAGAAGGATGTTTTTTACCGACAGAGCAAACCGTGTTGAAGTGGGTAATTCAAGCGTATTCATGAGGGCACCTCACTCATCGAACGCCAGTTTAGTAAGAATGTGACCATCGAGGATGTGACGCAGGTCACGCCAGATGCGCATGTTGAACTGCGGGAAGCGTAGTCCGGAAGGACGGCTAGATTTGCAGCCGAGAGGGCGACTTATAGAGATCGGGAGATAAGATTTAGGCCTGTTTGAAAAGCCGGCTCACTTCCTAAAGATAGGTGGCGCGTCGCTGGCGTCAAAGGAATCGGATTCGCTGGCCAAAGCGGGCAGGCTTTGAATGAGACGCAGGCAGCGGTTCCAGCGGAGCAATGCGTCATCATTGCCCTGCGGACGAATTTTCTCGGCTTCCTCAAAACAATGCATCGCGTTCTCAAAGCTGGCAAGCAGTGAGTGGGCCGTATGACCGGCGCGGAGCTGGGCCTTTGCCCGCCGCTCATGTAGGATGCCCTGATAATAGGAACGTTCGTATCGGCTGGAGAGCTTCTCAAAGCAAGTCTGGGCTTCGTGGAACCCGTCAGAGAGGGTACCTCTGAACTGGTCAGTAAGGGACAGGCCCAGCTGGCGCAAAGCCATCTGGTTTTCCGGATCGACGGCCAGAATGTCGCGGCAGATTGATTCCGCTTCCTCCGCCTGGTTCAGGTAGCGATAGTGCTGTACTTTCGCAAGCGCCTCGGCGACGCCGTTCTTTGAGATGGTTTTTAATTGGCGTTCCATAATTGTTTGACCCAAGTTGTGACCCGGCAATAATTTTAATCCGCTTTGGGCGCGCCGCGTATTTTGCGAACCAATTTCAGGATAGGATCATAGAACTCATCCACCACACGCTCTTTGAGCGGAATAATGGCATTGTCAGTGATCTTGATTTCCTCGGGACATACCTCAGTGCAGCATTTCGTGATGTTGCAATAGCCTATGCCGAGTTCATCTTTCAGCAGCTTGGCGCGCGAGACGTTATCCAGGGGATGCATTTCAAGAGACGCCACGCGAACAAAGAAGCGTGGGCCACCGAACTCTTCTTTCTTGTGGTGGTCGCGAACAACGTGACAGACGTTCTGGCACAGGAAGCATTCAATGCATTTGCGGAACTCCTGCACGCGGTCCATATCTTCCTGATACATTTTCCAATCAGTCTTGGGCTTGGGAGAGAACGGCGGAATCTTTTTATTGATGCGATAGTTCCAGGATACGTCCGTGACAAGATCTTTGATCACGGGAAAAGACTTCATGGGATAGACAGTGATGGGCTTATCCGTGGGAAGCGCGTCCATGCGGGTCTTGCAGGTGAGTCGGGGCTTGCCGTTGACCTCTGCGGGGCAGGACCCGCACTTGCCGGCCTTGCAGTTCCAGCGGACAGCGAGGTCAGGCTCCAGATGCGCCTGGATGTAATGCAACGCGTCAAGCACAACCATGCCCGGAGCTATAGGAACTGTATATTGCTTTGCTGCACCGGCTTCCTGATTACCGCGAAAAACCTCGAGGACCGCATCAGCCATGTTCGTCTCCCCTGAATTCCTCAACATTATTCCCAAGCTCTTGGGTAGAGACGTAGCATGCTACGTCTCTACGTATAGCAAAATTCATCTGCCGTCACTTCCCGTTGCTGCTTGTCTTTACTTCTCTTCCGCCAACAACTCGTTTAACTCGCCGGGAATTGCATCCACCGGGGTCTGTTGAAGCTTCATCTGGCCGCCATCGCGCGTGATCAAATTGTGCTGCTTGCCCCAGACTTGTTCATCCAGCTTGGGGAAATCGATGCGGCTGTGCGCGCCGCGGCTCTCTTTGCGGGCCATGGCGGAACGGGTCACGGCCTCTGAAACTGTAAGCATTGACTTCAAATCTTTTGAGAGATGCCAGCCAGGGTTAAACAGCCGCGATCCTTCAACGCGGACCCGCGCTGCTCGCGCTTTTAGCTTTTCCAACTCGTCCATCGCCTTGGTCATGTCTTCTTCTACGCGGAAGATTCCCACCAGGTTTTGCATGACTTCCTGAAGGTCGCGATGAACGGTGTAAGGATTCTCGCCCTCACCGCGATCAAACGGTGCAAGCATGTCGCGCTCTGCTTCGTCGATCTGCTGGTTGTCAACGGAAACAGCAGGAGCCTTGTCGGCATAAGCGGCGGCGCTCAGACCGGCGCGCCGGCCAAAGACCAACAGATCAGAGAGCGAGTTGCCGCCCAGGCGGTTAGCGCCATGGAGTCCGGCGGCGCATTCGCCTGCCGCAAAAAGACCAGGTAACGAAGATGCTGCGGTTCCGGCCTCAACACGGATTCCGCCCATTACGTAATGGCAGGTTGGGCCAACCTCCATGGGGCCTTTGGTGATATCCACGTCAGCCAGTTCCTTGAACTGGTGATACATGCTGGGCAGCTTCTGCTTTACGTATTCGGCAGGCTTGTGAGAGATGTCGAGGTAAGCGCCGCCGTGCTCGCTTCCACGGCCTTCGCGAACTTCCGTATAAATTGAGCGAGCAACAACGTCCCGAGTGGAGAGCTCCATGCGCTTGGGATCGTATTTCTCCATGAAGCGCTGGCCCTCTTTGTTGCGAAGAATGCCGCCCTCACCGCGAACGGCTTCCGTTACCAGGATGCCCTGCACGCCGGGAGGCCAGACCATGCCAGTGGGGTGGAATTGGACGAACTCCATATCCAGCAGTTCCGCGCCCGCGTCATACGCCAGAGCCATGCCGTCGCCCGTATATTCCCATGAGTTCGAAGTAATTCGATACGCCTTGCCGATGCCGCCAGTCGCCATTACGACTGCTTTTGCTTTCAGAACCACGAATCGTCCCTGCTCGCGCCAGTATCCGAACGCGCCCACAACGCGCTTGCCGTCTGTGAGGAGACGGATGATGGTGCACTCCATGAAGACGTCAAAGCCCATTTGCACGCCGCGGTCCTGCAGGGTGCGGATCATCTCGAGGCCAGTGCGATCGCCCACGTGGCAGAGCCGCTTGAATGTGTGGCCGCCGAAAGCTCGCTGAAGAATGT
>JASLFF010000580.1 GCA_030150795.1 Terriglobales bacterium
GCATTCTTGAAAAATGCGTGCCGTCTGTTCGTCACGGATGTGACGAAAAAAGTTCTTATCTCCTGAGGAGCATGGGCCATGTTTGATTGTGAATGAAAACGACCACCAGCGCTAAAGCGCTGGATTTTACCAGACACACTCCCCCGGCCGTAATCCGGGGTCCCCGGCAGACCCGCCTTTGGTCTGCTGGAGTGGCCTGCCGGGCTTCCACCCAAAACCAAAAATCTGGGCAACGTTCAATGTATCCCCTGTTTCCGCCAAAGTCGTTGCACACAGAAAAAATCGACAGCAGAACCTATCGCGGAATCAATTTGGCAAACGACGGACCGAGGCCGGCAGATCGCCGCACTTATAAGCGTATGCCACTTAAATGGACTAGAATTCAACCGCATGCCTTCTGACGCCACACAAGCCTTCCGCGCCGCCCGTGACTTCCTTCTCGCACATCGCGACGACTACGCCGCTGCCTATGCAGGCTTCCAGTGGCCGAAGCTTGCTTGCTTTAACTGGGCGCTGGATTGGTTTGACCAGATTGCCGCCGGCGATCGTCGCAACCAGACGGCTCTATGGGTGGCCTATGAAGATGGCCGCCAGGACAAGCTGACGTTTGCGGAACTCTCTGCGCGGTCCAATCGCATCGCCAATTATTTTCGCGGGCTCGGCGTTCGCCGTGGCGACCGTGTATTGCTCATGCTCGGCAACATTCCGCCGCTATGGGAAACCATGCTTGCCATGATCAAGCTGGGCGCGGTTATCATTCCCGCCACCACGCTGCTCACCGCCAATGATCTGGAAGACCGCATCGCCCGGGGCCAAGTGAAGCATATTGTCTGCGCCGCCGAGCTTGCTCCAAAGATTGAAGCCGCCTGCGGAAGCTGCACCCGCATCGCCATTGGCGGCAAAACTCAGGGCTGGCATGAATACGAACAGGGCCATTCGTCGCCCGCCACGTTTCAGCCTGACGGCGAGACCCGCGCCAGCGACCCTCTGCAGCTTTATTTCACCTCCGGCACCACGGCCAAACCCAAGTTGGTGATGCACTCACACACCAGCTATCCCGTGGGCCATCTTTCCACCATGTATTGGATCGGCATCAAGCCCGGCGACATTCACTGCAATCTCTCCTCGCCTGGATGGGCCAAGCATGCGTGGAGCTGTTTCTTTGCGCCGTGGAACGCCGAGGCGACGGTGTTTGTGATCAATCAATCGCGCTTCAGCGCGCGTGGCCTGCTGGACGCCATTACCGGCTGCGGCGTGACCACGTTCTGCGCGCCGCCCACTGTCTGGCGCATGCTGATCACAGAAAGCCTGAGCGACTGGAAAGTCCGTCTGCGTGAGCTGGCCAGCGCCGGTGAGCCGCTGAATCCTGAAGTCATTGAACAAGTACGCACCGCCTGGGGTCTGACCATTCGCGATGGCTACGGCCAGACCGAGACCACGGCGCAGGTCGGCAATCCACCGGGAGAGAAGCTCAAGCTTGGCGCGATGGGCCGACCGCTTCCCGGCTACCGCGTGCGCCTGCTCGATCCCAATGAGAAAGACGCTGAAGAAGGCGAGCTGTGTCTGCCGCTCGATCCTCCGCCTGCCGCGCTGATGCCCGGCTACCAGGGTGACGATGGCAAGCTGATTCCGCTCGAAGGCCCCGTCTATCGCACCGGCGACGTTGTGCAGCGCGACGCTGAAGGTTATCTCACTTTCGTCGGACGCGCCGACGATGTTTTCAAAGCCTCTGACTATCGCATCAGTCCGTTTGAAGTTGAAAGCGCGCTCATCGAACATGCCGACGTGATGGAGTGCGCCGTGGTCCCCACGCCTGATCCGCTGCGGCACGCGCTGGTGAAAGCCTTCATCACGTTGCGAGCTGGATGTCAGCCTTCGCGCGAAACCGCGCTATCGATCTTTCAGCACAGCCGCAAAGCGCTGGCGCCGTATAAGCGCGTGCGGCGACTGGAGTTTGTGGATCTGCCAAAAACCATTTCAGGAAAAATTCGCCGCGTGCAATTGCGCACCGCCGAAGCGGAGAGGGCGCAGAATGCGCAGGCGCTTCATGAAGAGTTCAAGGAAGAGGATTTTCCGGAATTGAAGTAACCTAGCCGAAGAAACACAGATTTACACTTGATCTACCCAAGCAGAAATCCTTTGGGCGGTAATCCGGCCTCTTACGCCCTCCGTGCGCGAGAGATAGTCACAGATTTCAGCATTGGTCATTGCCGGATAAGTTTCCTTGATCCCGGAAGTGATGACTTTGATATAAGCCTCACTTGGGGCATTAATGGGCAAATCTCTTTTTGTCGTAAAAGTGATCACAGGCCACCCGTCCCTTTCGGCGACGCGCATCAAATAACCATAGAGGCGGTTGCCCGGCAACAGAAAGTCGGTTTTTTGGACTAACTCTTCAAATAGAGGAACGAACCGTGAGCCATCCACAGCGCGGTCATTCTCCTGCATTACAACATCATTGAATTGGTCGTCCGTGACGAGATACATCCGGCCCAAGGTGGTCGGCGCTTTCTCATTTCGCCTGATGAAGGCTGGGGAGCCGTGCCAGTTCGCCGAATTTCCTGCGAAATAGAGTTCGAAATTCAGTGCAACAGGCTGGTTGACCGCTGGAGGGTTTGTGTCCCTGCAACCTGCATTCCTCGTTGCCGAACCGACGGGCGTACCCCCTTCGATATAGCACATGAATCGCTGTAAGCTCAGGTTCGATCCGTAGCTTGCGTACCAGATTTTCTTTACGGTCTTATTTGGGAGATTTACCGTCATGCCTTTGTTTGTCGGAAATTAACATCGCTTTGCCTGCGGCGCCGTTCGGCGTAGCATCCCAAGCTCAACCCACAAATAACTATCAATACATTTAGCCAAGCTAATAGTGTTCCTGGTCTGTCATGCGCAAGTCCGGCTTCATACAAGAGCAGACTAACCGATGTAAGCGAAGCCAGCAATAATTGGGTATGGTATGTCCAAGTGTATTTATGCCACAGCTTTTTGGTTCCCGGCCCAGGATCGAAATTTGCATCAGCTCCTACCAGAGCGCATATCTGTTTCATCCAGCTTTCGTATGTAGCATCAAAATTGAGCAGACGTTCTTGAATGTGAAGGGACAGATATTGTGTTGCAAGAAAAAAAATGAAGGTACCTATCATCGCTCTGTGAGGCATCTCCCACTGAAGGCCATGAATATGCCAGCACGTAGCCGCAATACCCGCGTAGCCTGCGTAGGTCTGAAAAAGGACCTTCCATTCCAAATCGCGCATCTTCTCGTAGCGCTGGAGATATTCGGTTGCGCGCAACCGGTACAGGTCAATTTTCTGAGTCTTCTCATAAAGTTCCGGAGAGATAGGAGCTGTTGCAGCCATTCGAGCATTTCCTTAGGAAGGCGGCACGATTTTCGCAAAAAGCCCAGATATAGGCAAATGGAACTATGTTTCCGCAAGAGGGGAACTGGTGTGGAGTTTTTGTAACAAGACCTGACAACAAACAATAAGGTCACCACTCTGGTAAACTCCGTGCCGAAAACAGCGGGTTAAAGGCCTGTCGTAGTACTCCGATAAAAATATTTTAAATACTTCCTGGTTCAACCTGGTTCTATTTTCCAAACAAACCAATGTGCATC
This sequence comes from Terriglobales bacterium, assembly GCA_030150795.1. Next base: position 3,614 of record JASLFF010000580.1, read on the forward strand.
CGGGAATATTAGAAAACTTTTAACGTCGCAGGCCTCTCTTCTTTTCGGCTGAATGCAAAATCGGCAACGCTCTTCTTCTCGAAAACCTTAAAAATGATGTTGTCATGTTTCTCTCATTTGCCAATGAGCGATCATGGTCACGTAACAAGGATCAATCCCGAATTGAAACCAAAGATGGGACTTGATCGGACATGAGATTTACGGGCAATAGCCAAAACAAAAGGAGAAAAATCGCATGAATAACACATTAAATGGTTCGGATCAGGTCGCGCATTGGCGTAATGGCAGAGAGGGCAATCCTGCAGGTCCGTTATTTGCTGCTGGGCAGTTCGCAGAAGCGGATATCGTTAGCGCAACTCCCACGATAACCTGTGGCACTGCCTGCTCCGGTTCGCTTACGCGTGAGTGCTGCTAAATCAGACATGACGTGGCGACACTTCGATCGGTCGCTGGGTTGCCTGGTTTCGCCCGCTCTGGACAAACTGGCAACCCAGCTTTCTCTGGTTGGAGGATTGAGTGCGCGAGAGCGGGATGTCATTACTAATGGAACAAGGGAATCGCTTTACACGGTCCTGCACACTAAAGTCAGCCGGTTACTCATTCTTGAACTCAACGCCGCGCGGGTGACCGGGCGGCTAAGTGGCGAGAACTCAGAACAGCGTTGGCAGGAATTCATTGAGCTTTCGTCCCAGCGGTC
>JASLFF010000829.1 GCA_030150795.1 Terriglobales bacterium
TCTCATCCTGGCGCAAGCGCCGCAGGGGCTCAGCTGCTTCCTGCTTCCGCGCTGGACGCCCGACGGCAAACGCAACGCCTTCCATATCCAACGGCTGAAAGACAAGATGGGAAATCGTTCCAACGCTTCAAGTGAAGTGGAGTTTGCGCAGGCCTGGGCCCATGCGGTGGGTGAAGAGGGAAGAGGCGTTCAGACGATCATCGAGATGGTGAACCACACGCGCCTGGATTGCGCGATTGCCGGCGCGGGGCTGATGCGGCAGGCGCTGGTACAGGCGGTCCATCATGCGCGGCATCGCTATGCGTTTGGGAAGTTGCTGATTGATCAGCCGCTGATGCGCAATGTGCTGGCTGATCTGGCGATTGAGTCTGAAGCCGCAACGTTGCTCATGATTCGGCTGGCCCACGCCTTTGACCATCGGGAATCTGATGCGCGTGAACGCGCCTTCTGTCGTATTGCAACGGCCATCGCCAAGTATTGGCTGTGCAAGCGGGCACCGATGCATGTGGGCGAAGCGCTGGAATGCCTGGGCGGCAACGGTTATGTGGAAGAGTCAATCATGCCTCGGCTTTATCGCGAAGCGCCGCTTTATTCCATATGGGAAGGCTCCGGCAACGTAATGTGCCTGGACGTGCTGCGCGCTCTGACTAAGGAGTCCACAACAGTGGAAGCTCTGCTGGCCGAATTGCGCTCCACCGCGGGCGCAGACAAACGTCTGGATGCGTATGTGGAAAGCATTGGCAAGCGATTGAGCGCGGAGGCCAGCGACAAATACGCAGCCAGAGACTTGACGGAAAAACTGGCGTTGGCGCTTCAATCGTCCCTGATGCTGCGTTACAGCTCTCCCGCGATGGCGGAGGCGTTTATCGGGTCGCGCCTGGCCGGGCAGCATGGGCATGCATTTGGCACGCTGATGGTGGAGACAGAAGCTAAGGGAATTCTTAATCGTGTGGTTGAGCTGCTGACAGTAACCTGAGAAAAAAAGTCTTCGCGACCAGCGTTCAGCCGCGAAGACTCCACCAAGGAAAGAAAAACAGAAGATCACAGAGGCTAGCGAATTGCTCGGCAGGAGACTCTGTAAACTTCTTTTAGTTCCCTATCCAGATAGTGCAGCGGACAGGCGATTCGTTTCATCGATCGGCAATTTAGTTGAAAAGATTCATTCCCGGTATGGAATGGGGTGTCCGAAAACAGGGAAGTGGAAAATCGATTCAGCAGGCGAAGATTTTTGTTGCAATTCGCTCCATCTTCGCTTATAGTGAGGGCAGTTCTGCAGGGAGCGGCGCCGGCGGAACGTTGCCAAATTGGCAATCCGGGTTTACCCGAAAAGGCCTGCACCTCTGTGGTCTGTGGGCCTTTGTGTCGCTCCCAGTTACCGCGGCCCTGAAGGGATCCAAAACGCGAAGCCGTAAGGCTGCGCGGCGTTGGAAAAGAGTCCTTCCGTAGGTGGCCGTGGTGTGCGAAAAAGCAGTTAGCAATTGGCACTAGCTTCTTGCATCCATACAAAACCTTTGTAAAGTTTATTGGGGCATTCCCATAAAAGGGAGGATGCCACCGCATGTTCGCTCTCCTGAAAGTGGAGACGTAGCATGCTACTTCCCATGCGTATGACCTTTCTCGTCCTTAGGATTCGGCGCGAATAAATTCGTGCCCTGACACTTGTGTGGATGTATCTTCACGATGTTGAGAAGAGACGTAGCATGCTACGTCTCTACGTATAGATCTTTTTACCTTTCAAGGCATTTTTGACTTATGCGAAGCGGGCTTACGCGAAGCTGCAGCGGAGCCGTTCCCTCACCCAAGCCTCAGCAAGCCTCGGCTGCTGGGATTTGGGATGGCAGGTGGTTGTGGGGGTATATTTCAGTAGGCAAGGTGGTATCGAGCAAGAGATGAATGCCGAGGTGCGCAGGCGAGGGCTCTTTGCGATCCACGGGATTTTCGAGCAACAAAGGCTCAGGGGCTGGAAGCCCGGATTATGGAGTCCAAGTCGGCACGAATAAATTCGTGCCCTGACACTTGTCTGAATCGTGGATGCGTGTCTTACGATCTTGAGGAGAGACATAGCTACGTTAGATGAACGTCTGAGGTGCGCAGGCGAGGGCGCCTGCGGTCCACAAGATTTTACATACACCGGCAGGAGTGCCCGTGCCACAGAAGTTCTGAACTTCACAAGTTTTTCAAAATCGAGCCACCCAGACCGGGTGGCTTTTTTGTTTGGAGGCCAAGTGACAAAAGAAGAGATCATTGCAGCGATTCGAAACTGCGCGGATGAATTGGGCCGCGTTCCGACGGTGCCGGAGCTGAAAGAGATGCGCCGGATCACCCTGCGCACGATCCGACGGTTCTTTGGCCGATACGCGGATGCGCTACGCGAAGCCGGCTTTGATCCGCATGGCCAGGGTTACAAGCTAGACCTGGATACGCTGTTCCAGGATTGGGCCGGAGTGGCGCGACGGGTGGGAAAGTTGCCGGGCTTGGTGGAATACAGCAGGGAAAGCCGTTACAGCGTAGGGCCACTGCTGACGCGATTCGGGGGATGGACGGAGGTCCCGCGCGGGTTGTTGCAATTTGCGCGGGAAAAGGGACTCGAAAGCGAATGGGAAGATGTACTCAAGATGCTGGAGGCGCACGAGGAAAGAAAACGGTGCGCGGACAAGAGTTCGAGTACGGCGATCACGAGATGCAAAAAGGAGCGTCCGCTGTATGGAGCGCCGCTAACGCCGCTGGGCCTGGTGCACGCACCGACGAACGAGTTGGGCGTGGTCTATCTTTTTGGGATGATGTCCGCCATGCTGGGACTGGTGGTGACGAGATTGCAGCCGGAATTTCCCGATTGCGAGGTCATGCGCGAGGTGGAAGGCGGACGATGGCAGAGGCTTAACGCGGAGTTTGAGCAGGAAAGCCGTAATTTTCTGATCCATAAGCACGATCCGAATGAGTGCGACATGCTTATCTGCTGGGTGCATAACTGGCCGGAGTGTCCGGAATGGATTGAAGTGGTGGAGTTGAGCCGGGAAGTGCGGAAGTTGTGGAAATGAAAAACCTACCACGGAGGCGCGGAGAGAGAGCAAATCCTTACCGCGGATTAACACGGATGCACGCGGATCAAGAAGATTGCCAAAATCGCCGGAATTGCCAAAATTGCCAGAATTGAAACCAACATCTTTGAAACGCGGAGGAACAGAGGAAGCGGAGGAAAAACTTTGCGCTGCAGATTTCGCGGATGAGCAGGTGAAGACACTACCACAGAGGCACGGAGAAGAAGAGCAAAACCTTACCGCGGATTAACACGGATGCACGCGGATCAAAAAAATTGCCGGAAGTGAAACCA
>JASLFF010000149.1 GCA_030150795.1 Terriglobales bacterium
TAATCACAGCAAAGATCGAAGCGGGACAGTAAGACGGTTTAACTCCTCAGAATGGGGATGGGCGGAGGCCGCTCATCCCCGCGAGTTTTACCCACCTCAGGGCGAAAAATTTCTCCACTCCGATAAGGGAGCAGCAAAGATGAAAAGGACCGCACGACTCGTGACGGTAGTAGCCGTCGCAGCCGCGCTGCTGAGCACGGCGGGTTGCAACAAACTGAAGGCTCGCGATCAACTCAACAAGGGCGTTCAATCCTTTCGCGGCGCCAACTACGAGGAAGCCATTGGGCATTTCCAGAATGCCGTCAACCTCGATAGCGACCTCAAAGTCGCCAAAATGTATCTGGCCACCGCCTATGCGCAGCAGTACGTGCCTGGCGTAGAAACGCCGGAAAACCTGCGCAATGCGCAGCTAGCCATTGACCAGTACAAGCAGGTCCTCACTACTGACGCGCATAACGTCACCAGCCTGAAGGGTATCGCGTTCCTTTACATGCAGCAGAAGAAGTTTGATGAGGCACGCGAGTATTACAAAAAGGCCATTGACGCGGACCCGAACGACCCCGAGACATATTACTCGGTTGGCGTGATTGACTGGTCGGCAACTTATAAAGACGCCGCAGACCTGAAATCGAAAGAAGGCCTGAAGGTTGACGATGAGTTGAAGGGCAAAGGCAGCCAAAAGCTCTGCGACCAGATGAAAGAAAAAGACGGCGCAGCAGTAGATGAAGGCATGAAGATGCTGCAAACGGCCATCGACAAGCGCCAGGATTATGACGACGCTATGGCCTATATGAACCTGCTCTACCGGCGCAAAGCCAATGACATGACTTGCGACGATGCGCAAACTCGCGCTGAGTATGTAAAGACAGCCAATGAGTGGAGCGACAAGGCCATGGCTGCGCGCAAGAAGAAAGCCGAAGAGGCCTCAAAGAAAACCAGCGGCGGTATCGTGCTGGATCAGCCAAAATCGAAGTAATCGACTCTTATACGCAAGCCCCTCCTGCGGGAGGGGCTTTTTGCTGTGTTGAAAAAAGCGTAACCGTCGGTATCTGAATCTTATTGTTACAATCAGGGGTTCTCCTATGTTCTCCAAGGTCCTCATTGCCAACCGGGGCGAAATCGCCGTTCGCGTGATGCGCGCCTGCCGGGAGATGGGCGTCGCGACAGTGGCTGTCTTTTCTGACGTTGATCGCGGCGCACTGCATGTAACCAAGGCCGATGAAGCGTATTTGCTTGGGCCTGCTCCGGCACGCGAATCGTATTTGAATATCGCCAAGATTCTGGACGTAGCCCGTAAAAGCGGAGCTGAAGCCATCCACTCCGGCTACGGATTTTTATCTGAAAACGCACAGTTTGCGCGGGCATGCGCTGAGGCGGGAGTCAAATTCATTGGTCCGCCGCCGTCAGCCATGGAGCTGATGGGCTCCAAGACGCGCGCGCGCACCGCCATGCAAGCCGCAGGCGTTCCCATGGTTCCGGGCTCTGCGCGCGGTCTGAGCGTTGCTGAAGCAGAAACCATGGCTGCCCATATTGGCTTCCCTGTGATGGTCAAGGCTGCGGCCGGCGGCGGCGGCAAGGGGATGCGCCTGGTAAGCAAGCCCGCCGAACTCAAATCTAGCTTTGAAACCGCTCAAAGCGAAGCGCTGCGCGCTTTCAATGATGGCGAAATCTATATTGAAAAATTCATTGAGAACCCACGGCATATTGAGATCCAGGTGCTTGGTGACGAATATGGCAACGTGGTTTACCTTGGCGAGCGCGAGTGCTCTGTGCAGCGCCGCCATCAGAAGGTGATTGAAGAAGCGCCCTCGGCCATTGTGGACGAAGAAATGCGGCGACGTATGGGTACAGTCGCCGTACAAGCAGCAAAGTCAGCTGGTTATACAAACGCTGGGACAATCGAATTCCTGGTCGATGGCGATCGCAATTTCTATTTCCTGGAGATGAATACGCGGCTTCAGGTGGAGCATCCCGTTACGGAACTTGTCACGGGCCTGGATCTTGTACATTTGCAGCTGCGGATTGCCAGCGGGGAAAAACTGCCCTTTAGGCAGGAGGATGTTCAACTTCGGGGACATGCCATTGAATGCAGGATTTACGCTGAGGACCCTGACAATAATTTCTTCCCATCACCCGGCAAGATCACCAAGCTCTTGCGGCCCGCCGGCCCTGGCGTGCGTGAAGACAGCGGCGTGTATGAGGGATGGACGGTGCCGCTGGATTACGATCCTATGCTGTCCAAGCTGATCACCTACGCTCCCGATCGCCCAATGGCCATCGCGCGCATGCGGCGCGCGCTGGATGAATATTTTGTCGGCGGGATCAAAACGAACTTGCCGCTTTTCCGGCGCATTCTGGGGCATCCAGACTTCATCGGCGCGCGTGTCGATACCGGCTTTCTTGACCGTCTGCTAGCGACTACATCCTCCCACGTCCAGGAGAACGGCTTGGCTGAAATCGCAGCGGTTTCCGCCGCTCTGTTTGCCGCTACCACACCTTCAAGGAACGGACAGAATGGCACTTCCAAGCCCACCGGCGAGCGGCGAGTTGAAGCGTCGTTGTGGAAGCGCACAGCTCGCAACGAAGGAGTCGGCAGCGAATGATTTACGAGGTCACTCTTGCCGGGAAAGCTTATCGCGTTGGACTTACGCAGATCGGCGAACGATGGAAGTGCATTCTGGATGGCCGCGAACTGCCTGTAGACGTTGTTTATGGCCAGAATGGCGTCCTTTCGCTGCTACTCGGCGGCAAGTCTTATGAAGTGAAGCAGGAGATGGTGGGATCTGAGACCAACGTCATTGTCGGCCATGAGCGGTTTATCGCTTCCGTGCGTGATCCGCGTTCATTCCGGTCCCGCAGCCGTGCGGGCGCCAATGAACAGGGAGTAATGAAAATCAAAGCGCCCATGCCGGGCAAGGTGGTGCGTGTGCTCGCGGGAGTGGGGACCTCTGTGGAAGCCGGTCAAAGCGTCCTGGTGATTGAAGCCATGAAGATGCAGAATGAGCTCAAGGCGCCCAAGACCGGAGTGGTGAAAAAGATCAACGTCGCGGAAGGCGCAGCCGTGGACGCAGGCCAAGCCCTGGCTGAAGTGGAATAGTTACTAGCCCGGATTTCTCACAATTCGAGTTGAGACCATCCGAGCCAGCTAATCCTCATGATCGCATCTCTACGATGTTTTGAGGGCGACTGAGAATGCTGTCAAGCTACTTTGTCGCATCTCTCAGCCAGAAGAAAGGCAAAGAACTTTCTCTGGCGACAAGTATTCTCCCTGCGGAATGGGTTGCAGAATAAATTTATGTTCCCGGCGAAGCTTTCAGGCTTTCAGAGGCAGGGCTTGCAGTCGGCGGTAAATGTTCCCAAACAGCTCCTGGTAAGGATAGCCGCTGGCCAGGAAGCAAATGGATGCGGCGTACGCTGATCCGGATCAGGACTCCGATCTTGAGCAACTTCAACCGGATAGTAGAGCACTGCGCTTGAGCCAAATCGGTTCCCTGTAATCCCAGGCGCCGTAAAGCTTGCAGCAGAGTGTAGGCC
>JASLFF010000543.1 GCA_030150795.1 Terriglobales bacterium
CAGTCCCTTAGCTCAGCCGAATGGGGTCCGTGATCTGTTGACACCACTTCAGTCTGGTTCGGGTCTTCATCCAGGGAAAAAGTTTCCTTCTTCCCGCGCAGCAAGTCCAGAGACGCATTCACCGCGGAACGGTGCAGATAACCGGGCAGGTTGGCGATTTCCGGAAATTTCTCCAGGCGGACCAGGCGCAGAAAGACGGTTTGCAAAACGTCTTCAGCATCGCTCGAATTTCCGGTAACGCGGTAAGCCGCCCGGAAAACGAGGTCTTTGTGCTCCAGAAATATCTGCTCCAGCCCGGGTGAGAAACTGTCTCCGGCCATGACTGCCATATTCGCCTGCGCTATTTGCATTGTGGCCTGCAATTTAGTACGGTGCTCCTCTCAAGATGTCAGACGAGAGAAGAACCCTGTTATTAACCGGAATGGCAAAATTATCATTTTTGCACTTCCCGGCTGGCAGTAGTTACGCTTGGGAAGAGCCATAAGTTCCGGATATATTAAGGATGTCTGACATCATGGCTGAATAATCCAAGCTGCTGATACTGCAAAGGTTAAATCTTTCAGGCACTTCACAATTTCCTCATGGGACAGATGAAATCACCCCAGCTGCCGACGATTTTTAACGTAGCCACCCATTTTGTCGACCGCCACATTTCAGAAGGTCGGGGTGAAAGAATTGCCTATGAATGCGGCGACGAACGAGTCACCTATCGGCAGCTCTTTGAACGTGTCAATGGCGCAGGCAATGCGCTAAAAAAACTAGGCGTGCGCCAAGAAGAACGAGTGGGTCTGCTGCTGTTTGACACGCCGGAATTTCCGTATTGCTTCTTTGGCGGCATCAAGATCGGCGCGGTCCCGATCCCGATCAACACCCTGCTAAAGCCGAGCGAGTACGAATACATCCTGAACGATTCGCGTGTGCGTGTGCTGATTGTGAGTGAAGCTCTGCTTCCGCAAATCCAGACTATCGCCCGCGAAAGGCTGCGCTACCTAAAGACGATAGTTGTATGTGGCAATGCGCCGGAGGGCATGGAATCACTACAGCAGCTTCTCAACGAAAGCTCACCTGAGCTTGAACCCGAGCAAACGACCAAGGATGACGCGGCATTTTGGCTGTACTCTTCCGGCAGCACCGGCTTTCCCAAGGGCTGCGTACATCTGCATCATGACATGGTGGTGTGCGCCGAACTGTATGCCAAGAACATCCTGGGGATCACGGAAGATGATCGCTTTTTCAGCGTCGCCAAAATGTTCTTTGCCTATGGCCTTGGCAACGGGCTTTATTTCTCGCTTTCTGTGGGAGCGACGAGCATTCTCTGGCCGGGGTCGCCCTCTCCGCCCAACATTTTTTCAGTGATTGAAAAGCACAAGCCGACTTTGTTCTTTTCCGTGCCTTCAAATTATTCAACGCTGCTTTCTTACCAGCGTGAAGGTGGCGGCAAGGACTTTGACCTTTCCAGTGTGCGTTACGCGGTTTCCGCCGGTGAGGCGTTGGCCGCGACGCTGTTCCATCGCTTCAAGGAACGCTTTAACGTGGAGATTCTGGACGCCATTGGATCCACCGAAGCGTTGCACATGTTCATTGCCAACCGTCCCGGAGCGGTGCGGCCGGGATCAAGCGGACAGATCATGCCGGGATACGAGGCACGGATCGTAGACGAAAATGGCAACGAGCTTCCCGATGGCGAAGTCGGGAGCCTCTTAATTAAAAGCGATTCTGTCTGCGCGTATTACTGGAACCAGCATGAGAAAACAAAAGAGACCATCCAGGGACATTGGATCCGCACCGGCGACAAATACTATCGCGATGCCGACGGCTATTACTGGTATGTGGGCCGCAATGACGACATGATGAAGGTCAAGGGCATGTGGGTAAGCCCAATTGAGATTGAGAATGTTCTTATGGAACATCCGATGGTGCAGGAGGCCGCAGCCATTGGCAACGCAGACGGCAACAATCTGGTAAAACCCGCAGCGTATGTAGTGCTAAAGAATGGCGCGAGCAATACTCCGCAAACGATTGAAGAGATTCGGCAGCATGTGGTGAACAGGCTCGCCGCGTATAAATGCCCTCAAGTGTTTGAGGTGGTGCCTGAGCTTCCCAAGACGGCCACAGGAAAGATCCAGCGGTATAAGCTGCGGCAGTCTGCTTCAAGCACAACCAGCCAGCCCCAAAAATAAGTCTGCAACTTTCAGGAACCTTTCTCGTTCTTCCGGCGTATATAAAATGCAAGGAGGCGTGTATGAAAAGACTCCTGCCTTTCTTACTCGCGCTATCCGCGTCCGTGACATGGGGGCAAACCAGCCACGAAAGACGCTATGAGCTCCGCCCAGATCCTGACTGGCCACTGGAAATAGAACTTGGTTCCGGCGATTACCAGATTGTGGCCAGCTCCTCTGACAGCATTGCTGTTGTGTACGATGACAGCAATGCGGACGCCACGCGCGGGGTGAAGGTACAGATCGACTCTGGACATGGTCAAAATCACGTTAAGATTGCCGGGCCAAAATCAAATTTTCACGCCGTGATTGAAGTCCCGCGCAAGACCGACCTGCGCGTGCGGATGAGTTCCGGCGGACTTAGCATCGGCGACGTTGAAGGCAACAAAGATATAGAGGTCCTCGCCGGCAATCTGGAGCTGAATTCTCTACATCCTCAGGACTATGCCCAGGCAGATTTTTCTGTCCGCGTTGGCGATGTGTATGCTCCTTTGTTTAAAACCACCAAGACCAGACTGCAGCAATCTTTCAGCACGGCGGGGCCGGGGAAATACAGGTTGCATGCTCATGTGGGTGTGGGCGACATGACGTTGCGCACGAGCGTGATTTGATTAACAATTCGAGCGACAGCGAGGGATTCCTATCAGGCTCGGAATTCTTGAGGCACTGCTATAACGAACAGCGATCAAGCTTTTGGATCCCCATCGAGCCTGCTAACGATAGGGATCCCTCACCCGCTTGCGGGGTTCGGGATTTCAGAAAAAGCAGATAGCATCCGACGAAAGCCCTCGCTAAAGTCCTGCTCCGGTGTAATCAGGCTCACCACAAGATATCCTTCGCCGGGAAAATCGTAGTAGTGTCCTGGATGAAGGTACACGTCGCGTTTTTCCAACAGCTCCAGCGCGAGTTCTTCATCCAGCCGCGTCGCTGGAATGCGAAGAACGGCGTACCAGCCGCCTTCGACAGCCAAACGGCTTACGTGCTGTTTTTCTGCAAGCCGCGAATCGAGTTCGGCGAGGTTGGCGCGCACACGGGCCATCAACTGCTGCTGAAACTGTTTGCGTTGCTGCAACAGAACAGGCGCGGCCAGTTGGATGGGGGCATTCAAAGACAAATATGTGTCGGCGATCATCTCCAATCGAGCAAGCGCTTCCCTTTTGACGTCCTGTGGGCCGCTGACTGCAAGCCAAGCAAATTTCATCTGTGGCAGACCGGAAATTTTGGAAATGCCGCTCATGGCAAAGGTCAGCGCGCCGGCATTTGCTACAAAGCTCTTTTGCGCCGAGCCCAGAGAGAAATCAAGAAAGACTTCATCGGCAATGATCGCCATCTGGTTCGTGGAGCAAACCTGATTGAGCTGGACAATTTCTTCCGGCTTGGTGAAATGTCCAGTCGGGTTATTCGGATGGACAACAATGATTCCTCGGGTGCGCGGCGTGATGGCCTGCTTTAAGGCGTGCACGTCGATATGCCAGCCATGGTCATAGAACAGCGGATATCGCGTGAGCTTTACGTCATTCACATCGGCCAGGAAATCGAACAAAGGATATCCCGGTGTTGGAATCAAGAGCTCATCACCCGGATTGCACAGCAGACGAAAGATAAAAGAGTAAGCTTCGCTGGTGCTGGCCGTCAGAATAAGATCGTCAACGGCGATGCGTTCTCCGCGTTCCGCATAGTAATCAGCCACCGTCTGGCGTGCCGATCTCAAACCTTTTGGATCAGGATGATATTGCAGCGACGCCGGCGCGCAGAGTGCG
>JASLFF010000176.1 GCA_030150795.1 Terriglobales bacterium
CTGACTAAGCTGATCGAACAGGCCATGGAAGACGACATCAAGCAGCTCACTTGGATGGGGCCGGAAACAAAAAAGCAGGCCCTGGAAAAGCTGCACGCCGTGGTAAACAAAATCGGCTATCCAGACAAGTGGCGAGACTACAGCTCAGTGGATATTAAGCGCGATGATTTTGTGGGCAATGTGCATCGTGCCACTGTGTTCGAATCAAAGCGCGAGCTGGCGAAGATCGGGAAACCGCTGGATCGCGGCGAGTGGGGCATGACTCCGCCAACGGTGAATGCCTATTACAATCCGCAGATGAATGACATCAATTTTCCAGCAGGAGTTTTGCAGCCGCCGCTCTATGACCCCAAGATGGATGACGCTCCGAATTACGGCAATACCGGCGGCACCATTGGACATGAATTAACGCATGGCTTTGACGATCAGGGCCGACAATTTGACGCCAAGGGCAACCTGCGCGACTGGTGGACCAAAGAAGATGGCGAGCAGTTTGAAAAGCGCGCGCAATGCATTGTGGACCAATATGCGCAGTACACGATCGTTGATGACATCAAGATCAACAGCAAACTGACCGAAGGCGAAGACGTGGCCGACCTGGGTGGCCTGATCCTGGCGTACATTGCCTGGAAAGTGGACACGCAAGGCAAGCAGCTGGAAAACCGGGATGGTTTTACGCCCGATCAGCGCTTCTTTATCGGCTACGCGCAGTGGGCCTGCGAGAATGAGCGTCCGGAAAACCTGCGCGCCAATGCCATCACCAATGAGCACTCTCCGGGCAAATATCGCGTAAACGGCTTGATGGTGAACATACCTGAATTCCAGCAGGCATTCAGTTGCAAAGCCGGTCAGCCCATGGTCAGTCAGAATCGTTGCCGCGTGTGGTAGCCCAACCGCAAATTCGTCCAGGCAAAACGCTGCTGGAAATCTGCATTGATTCTTTGGAGTCCGCTGCAAATTCAGAGCGAGGCGGCGCAGACCGTGTTGAGCTATGTGCCGGCCTTCCTGAAGGCGGCAGCACGCCCAGCGCAGGCATGATTGCCGCGGTGCGCAAGAAGGTTGAAATCGGCCTCCAGGTCATGATTCGTCCGCGCGGTGGGGATTTCTGCTACAGCGCGGATGAATTCGGTATCATGCAGCGCGACATCCTCATCGCAAAGCAGCTCGGGGCGAATGGCGTTGTCTTCGGCATCTTGAATATTGACGGCACGGTGGATAAGGACCGGATGCGCCAGTTGATCGAGTTGGCGCGGCCGCTCAAAGTCACATGCCATCGTGCGTTCGATATGTCATGCGATCTGGATCAAGCCCTGGAACATCTGGTGGAGATAGGAGCCGATCGCGTTTTAACCTCAGGCAGCAAAAGAAGTGCCGTGGACGCAATGCCTACACTGAAGCATTTGGTAGAGCAAGCAGGCGGTCGAATTTCCGTGATGGTTTGTGGCGAGTTGTCTATCGCCAACGTAAAAGCCGTCCTTGGGTATTCCAATGCGACTGAAGTTCATGCCGGTCTGGGTACCACGGTGACCAGCGCCATGAAGTTCCGCAACCAGAAGATTGAGATGGGCACACTCACCAACAGCGAGTATCAGCACATGGTGGTTAAGGAAAGCAGTGTGCGTGAACTTAGGGCCGCTATCGATAGCCTATAAGTGAGCTATTCTGTTCACAATCTTCTGCTGTACTCCAATTCTTCGCCCTCCCACAACACCTATGAGATGGACTTTTTGTGTTCGCCATCTGTTGATAACACTAAAATAGGGTAACCGTCTAACGAATAGGGCGATTGATAGGCGATGGACCTCTCTTTCGAACAAGACCGGCATGAATGGAATACTCTAACGCAGAGCCAGCCCCCTCGGCGTCGTCGCTGGAGTTTTTCTATCGGCATTTCTTCGGCAATCCACTTGTTGGTTGTGATCGCGCTTTGCTGGCCTGCCGGTCCTATTTTTGTGAAGCCCGCCTTCATTGCGCGCGGTGAAGACGGTAGTGCCACTCCTTCGTCCGTGGTGTTGTATGTCCCTACCGACCTTGAGATAGCAAGTGCGGCCAAGCCACCTCTGCTGTCGCTGCCGGTTTCAACGCGAAAGAAGTCTCAAAAAACAAAGCTTCACAAGCGCAGCAATGTGCTCGAAGAGGCAGACAAGACGCCGAATCCTGCGGAAGCAGGTTCTGAAAATGGCTCGGCTTATGACGGGCTGGCAAGTGGTGATGAAGTGAAGCCGGCGCTGCCTGTGGCCTTCCAAGACCTCAAAATTCCCCGATCAGAACTGCCCAGTGGCATTCAGGGCGATGTAATCGTGGAAATTACGATCGACGCACAGGGTGCGGTTGTGGAGGAGCGCCTGCTTCAGGGGCTTGGACATGGCGTGGATGATCGCGTCGTTGCGGCGTTACGGGATTGGCGCTTTCATCCGGCAACTCGGAACGGCGTGGCCATTCCCTCCAAGCATGATGTCCATTTCCATTTTCCCAGCTAGGGCGAATTTGCATGTCTCTGGCTTGCACGCCATGCTGGAAGCGAACCGAATCTAGTGGTAATCCAAGCTAGCTGCTGGACCTCAAAAAGCATTCGGTAAAGTATCGTGGCATTTTGAATGCCATACCATCACTTATTCAGCATAGTTGGGCAGCTCACCTAATGCCGTATTGCGATGTATAGAGAATTGAATATGCAGCTTATTAACTGGCGGTCGATGTTCAATGCTGTTCAGCATTTTTTATTGAATAATTATAGATAGGCTGCAGCGCTAATATGCATAGGCAATAAATCTGGCCTGTCGTGCGGCACAGAGATTGGCTTGCGATTGTGGCCTCTGTCTCTGATCTCCTGCGGCATGCGAATTAAGAGGTGTGCGGCGCAGGCAAGGATTTATTTTAGAGGGAGAAACCCAGCGCTTTCTGAAGGAGGAGCAGCAGAGTGGAATAGTCGTAGCAGCTATACGTTTTCTTGAAACCTCGAATTGCGAAATTAAATTAGGAAATATGCCATCGAAACTTAATGGTTCCTCTTCTTTCATGGATCAAGTGAAAGCTATTTCATAAAATAGCCCTCAAGGCTCGAGAGAAACTATTCCTCACTTTAATGTGATATTAGACTAAACCGCCTTGCAGGATAGGTTCTCCACTGGTAGCATGCTCAACGGAAGGAGCTATATGGATACGCAGCAGATAATCTCGGAACTAGAAGCGGAAAGAGAACGCCTCGAGCAGGCTATTTCGGCTCTTCGCGGCTCGATGAATGGCCGCCGTGGTATTGCCGCAGTGGGTGGCGGCAGGCGCGGACGCCGGCATTTGAGCGCGGCTGCTAAAAAGCGCATTTCAGAAATGATGAAAAAGCGCTGGGCTGAAAGAAAAAGAGCTGCCAAAGCAGCCTGAATATAAAAGAGGCAGGTAGAGAAAAGGTATAAAGGGGGCCGCTACGGAGCGGCCCTCTTTATTTGCGGGTGCATTGTCGTAGCTTTATGGCAGACAACTCTCGGCTCAGGCAAGGTTGAGTTTACCGTCGCAAACGTCTATAACCGATCTTCTGTGCATTGTTTTTTTCCGGTGGTGCAATGATCGCCAAGGCAATTCTGTTCGTTATTGCAGGACTATGCCTGTGTCCAATCCAATTGATGGCGCAGGATAATTATGAAATCCAGGTCTATGGCGCTGATACGGTCGAGCCCCGCAGCACCATGGTGGAATTCCATACCAACTGGACGGCTGAAGGTGAAAAAAATGTGGTGAATGGCGTCCGTCCCACAAACCATGCCGTGCATGAAACCATTGAGATTACTCAAGGGTGGAATGATTGGTTTGAGACAGGTTTTTATATTTTTACCAGCGCGCGCTCGGGTGACGGCTGGGATTGGGTGGGTGACCATATACGTCCTCGCTTCCGCATTCCGGAAAAGTGGCATTGGCCCGTCGGTCTGAGCCTGTCAAATGAAATCGGCTATCAGCGGCATAGCTTTTCTCCTGACACCTGGACATGGGAGATACGCCCGATCATTGATAAAAAAATTGGGCCTTGGTATCTCTCTTTCAATCCCACTGTCGATAAGTCCTTACACGGCGACAATGTCAACCAGGGTTTTGAATTTTCCCCCAACGCAAAAGTGTCCTATGATTTCTCCAAAGTCGTGGCCGGCGGCCTGGAGTATTACGGCTCTCTGGGGCCCATCGGCAGCTTTGATCCCGTGGCGGAGCAGCAACAGCAGTTCGTGCCCTCTATTGACCTGAACGTCTCGCCAGAGTGGGAAGTTAACTTCGGAGTGGGATGGGGCGTTACGCGATCTACGGATCACCTTATTATCAAAGGAATTATTGGACGGAGATTCAGCTGGAAGAAGAAGACTTGATGACGGCAGATGCTCGGCTATAATTCATCGCTCAGCGGCAATGAGAGGTGCAAGTTGCGCGGAATTCTTCTCTCCATTTTGGTTATCGTCATGACCTACAAGGCTTCCACTCAAGACCGTTCCTATGGCCGCTCCGTTGTGATGACGGATCGGGGCATTGTGGCTACAAGCCATTATCTGGCATCGCAGGCCGGCGCGCAGACTCTGGCCCATGGCGGCTCAGCCATAGACGCAGCGATTGCCGCGAATGCGGTTCTCGGCGTGACTGAGCCCATGATGAACGGAATCGGCGGCGATCTTTTCCTGATTTATTGGGATGCAAAAGCCGGAAAACTCTATGGCCTGAACGCCAGCGGATGGGCCCCGCGAAAGTTGACTGTCGAATTTCTGGGCAAGCACGGCATCACCGCCATGCCTCACGATGGCATTCACAGCGTTACCGTTCCCGGCGCAGTCGATGGCTGGAGCCAGGCGCACAAGCGTTTTGGGCGGCTGCCCTGGAAGGACCTGTTCACCCCGGCAATTTATTACGCTGAACACGGCTATGCGGTGCCGGAGATCATCCAGGACTACTGGGCCGCTGAAGAAGGCAAACTTGGCAAAACCGCAGAAGCACGCAGGGTTTTTCTTCCAGGCGGAAAAGTGCCGGAGCTTGGCGCAACCTTTACCAATCCTGACATTGCAAAATCTTTGCGCCTTATCGCTGAAAAAGGCCGCGACGCTTTTTACAAGGGTGAAATCGCCCAGGCCATTGTGAGCACATCTGCCGCAATGGGCGGAACGATGGAACTGCAGGACCTGGCGGATTTTTCCGCGGAATGGGTTGAGCCCATCTCGACCGACTATCGAGGCTGGAAGATTTATGAACTTCCGCCAAACGTGCAGGGCATGGCCGCGCTGGAAATGCTCAATATCATGGAAACTTTCGCTCCGGACAAAGACGGTCCAAAAGGCGTGGTGGAACTCCACAAAAAAATTGAAGCCATGAAGTTGGCCTATGCGGACCTCTATCGCTATAACGCCGATCAGCGCTTCGTGGCGGTCCCAGTGACTGGTTTGCTAGACAAGAGCTACGCGAAAGAGCGAGCCGCAAAAATCAATGCAGAAAAAGCCAATTGCAATCCCGGCGCGGGACATCCGGCCACCAGCGACACCACGTATCTTGCCGCTGTTGATAAAGATGGGAACATTGCCTCGCTGATTCAAAGCAATTACTCGGCTTTCGGTTCTGGCGTAGTGGTAAATGGCATGGGCTTCGCGCTGCAGAACCGTGGCGCTTTGTTTTCGCTGGATCCTTCCCACCCCAACGCTTTACAGCCGCGCAAACGTCCTTTCCACACAATTATTCCGGCGTTCATGGAGCGTGGCGACGTGCACATCGGCTTTGGGATCATGGGCGGGGCGAATCAGCCGTTGGCGCATGCTCAATTCGTTTCCAACCTGGTGGACTACGGAATGAATATTCAGGCTGCGCTGGAAGCGCCGCGTTTTACCGTGACAAGTGGCCAGGTCAGTTGCGATATTTTGATTGAATCTCGCGTTGCGCCGGATGTTATCCAGGCGTTGAAGCAGAAGGGCCACAACCTGATTGTCCGTGGGGATTACACTGCGCTCATGGGGCGCGGCCAGGCGGTGATGCACAACTCAAAAACCGGGATGAACTGGGCAGCTTCTGATCCGCGCGCCGACGGCTCGGCTGAACCCGAACCGATGCACTAGATTGTTTTTTCTGAAATCCCGAAGCGATAGCGAGGGATCGCTACCAACTAGTTCTCTGACCGCATAGTTAACGGACTATACCGGAATTTTTCTCTCGCCTTAGTGCGATCGAACTTCCATTGGATAGGAATGGCTTGTCGATTGGCCTCTTGATTCCAAGCCAGCACCTCTGCACTT
>JASLFF010000546.1 GCA_030150795.1 Terriglobales bacterium
ATTTTTCGCAGCCCTTCAGATCAGCGGAGCCGGTCCCTCACCACTTTGGCTCACCAAGGCTCGCCGTCGGGATTCGGGATGGCATGTTGTGAGGGACGGATCTTCGATTCCGGACAGCGTGTGGGTAAAGATGCAGGCTTCTGTCGCGCCTCCTGCGCTCGACATTCTAAGCTACAAACGGGGTTGAACGGCTTTCAATCAGCACCACGAACCGCGCCGGCCGTCCCAGATACATGGTTTCGCGGTATTTGAGTTTCACGAACAGGATTTTGCCGTCCTTAGTCACGCAACGCCACTGGGTTTCGCCTTCAGGCGGCGGTTCATCGGCAGACTGCTGGACCGCGGCAATATCTTCTAAAGGGACGAATTTGGTGACCGGCTCTCCCACGATTTCAGCTTCAGAATATCCCAGGAACTTGAGCGCGGGTGGATTCATTACGGCAACTGAAAACGTGGCCATATCGATCAGGATCGTTGGGACTGGATTTATCTTCACCAGTTCAGCGATTGCGTCCGGTATCTCGCTGTAATTCGGTTTGTTCGTCATAAGGCAGTGCAGCTCTCAGCAAACAATATGACCCGTCATCTTTCAAACTGCAGGGCAGACAGCTGAAAACGAACCTGAACACTAGCCATTCATCCGCTGGCACTTATGCGCTTTCTCAGCGATGCGCAGAGCTTTGGGCCGATTACTGGCCGCAATAAATTCCTTACATAGAACGCACGATGAGGTTACCATCCCAGGCCTCTTCTTTACAGGGATGTGCTCGAATCGCGGCTTGGGCGATTTCCGGCGCATGGCTTTTCAGAGAATGCTGCCGGATTGTACAACGGGACGGCACGGAATGAGTCTGGTGAAATCCCTTACGCGCCTTCAGGAAGGCCTGAAGACTCCCCCTTCGGCTGCGCTCAGGGTCACGCCTGCAAAGCGGCTCAAATTAAGAAGCATCACCTAGTACTCCCACATTTCTTTACACAGTTCCGGGGTTTGATGCCGCCGCGCTTGCAAGTTTCCGTTGTTTGTTACAAGCATCCAATATAATGTCAACCGCCTTAAGATTTCCGGTTGCGGATGGGGCCCGGTGCTTATGTGGCACGGCTTACGTCGCAGGTCCGAGAGGGAGCAGAGCGTGGTTAGCGCGAGGATGAAGAACTGGACTGCCGCTCTGTTTTTCCTGGCTGCGACTTGCGTCGGCGGTCCCGGCAGGCAGGCTGAAGGACAGCTACGTTGGGATTATCCTCCCAGGAAAGCGCCCATCCGATTGCGTCTGGTTGCCATAGCGTTTGCTGACCATCCGCGCTCTTCTTTCTTCTCCAGCCAGGAAGTATTCGTTGCGGAAACGGAGATTGGACAGGAAGAGTCGAGTCTCATCAAGCTCGTTTTCACCTTCCTGCCTTATGAGCCGCGGCTCTCAGAATCCGGGTTTGATTACTCAGTGGTCCACGAGGTTTCCGCGTGGCGAGACCAGAATTGTGACCAGACCGTTGCGCAGTTGACGGCACGGAGCCAGCCTGATCGCCATGAGCCGTTGATCTATTCCCGCAATGTGCCTCGCGTGGACCTGAATCGCAGGCGTAGCCCTCTGCCTTGCTACGAAACGAGTGCCAACGAATACATAAAATCCAGCTTTGAGCCTGTGACTCAGCCCACAAAGCCGCATGGGCCTATCCTTGAAGTGCCTCCAGACAAGAAATGATGCACCGGTTTTAAGGCTGCTGCGGCCTTCGCCGCCAACTGCCCAGCCCCAATTGTCCCTGAGAATAAAGGACTTAATCCCCTTACTCTTCTTTCCCGGCCCGCGATGAAACGATAGGGCCCTGTTTATCACTATTTAATTGTAGGGCGGCAAGTTGCAGAGTAGGCCAGCCGCGGTTCCCCCATTATGGAGTGAGCGTGACTGATCAACAGTCTGAATTAGAGCATCGGACCAGCCGGCCTTCGCAAGGTGCAGCCGAGTCTCGACCATCTGGGGCTAGCGCGGCTGCGATCGCCAGCGGCCTGGAATTCCTCTTTTCCCAACAGAATCAAGCGGTTTGGAGCCTTGGCAGTTCGGCAGGCCGGGAATCGGCGGCCTGGGTTACAGCCTATGTGCTTGCCCGGCTGGGAGAAATTCCGCCGCATCACCTGAGTTTTACGCAACGCCAAAAGGTTGAGGAATCCTTGGACTGGCTTGCGCAAGCACGCACACCGCAAGGCGGATGGGCCTTTGGCGGACCTGGTTCGCCCGACGACGTTGATTCCACCGCCTGGGCCGTTACCGCGTTGCGCCAGCACGGGCGTCCGGCGCCACAGGAAGCGTTGGAGCTGATTCAGCGCTGCCGTCGGCCAGATGGAGGCTTTGCCACTCGTCCTGAAGGCCCTGAAAAGGCCGCCAGAGCGAGCGCCGCTGACGTGACCGCTATCGCCGTAAGGGCGCTTTGCGCGATAGACGCTGCTGCATCAGAGTTTCTTGCCGCACATCTCCACACCGGCACTGAAAAAGGGCATGGCCGCGTACGCTCAGCATTCTTTGTGTCGTCCACGCTCATGGACTGGGAGCCGTGCATGGCGCCGTGGTTTGTTGTGAATGCTGTCCGCCAGTTGGTGCAACAGGAAGCTGAAGGAACATGGGAACAGGCCCTCCTTCTGCGCTGCCGCATGCGATTGCGCCTGCAAAGTGCCTGGCCCCTGGCTGCGGTGCTGCGTCGGTTACAGCGGGCCAACGGCTCATGGCCAGGATCGGCATGTCTGGCCTCAATTCAGACCTCGGGCAACGGCTCCGCCGTGCATCCGGAGGAATATTTTGATGAAGATGGCGTCCTGGCCACCGTGACCGCGTTGTCGGCTTTGGCCATTGGCGACCAGCAACCAGGTTTGTATTTTGGCTCCGACCTGCCATTTCGCAGGCTTTGATCGCATTAGAGATTTTTGTGAAAAGCGCGTCTCCAACCCGGACTGACAGGAAGAAGGCAACTGGCGCTCGCCTGCGCCAACTTTCCTTCACCGTGCCCGCACGCATCAGAAAACGCCAACCAGCAGCAAAGGCTGAAGTATACTGGGACGAAAGACCGCGCCCTGTGGACTTCTACACTTTTGATGATGAATATCTTCGTCGGCTTGGCGAGCGTGATCCGGCGACTGAAGCGCATTTTGTTGCGTACTTCAGTGACCGTCTGAGAATCACTCTGCGCGCTCGCGGTATTGACTCGCACACAATTGAAGATGTGCGGCAGGAAACTTTCTGTCGCGTGCTCGTGGCCGTGCAGGAGGGCAAGGTGAATAGCGCCGGGGGGTTCGGTGCTTACGTATACGCCGTTTTGAAGCACGTTCTGTCTGAAAGCCGCCGCGATGATGTCCGCTACCAGCATGACTCTTTAGAGTCTACTGACGTTCCCGATGAACAGCTGGGGCTGGAAGAACTGATGCAGCGCCAGGAAGATGGTAAACAGGTCCGCGCGATTCTGGCCGCTCTTCCGGAAAGAGACCGCCATCTTTTGCAGGCCCGTTTCTTTGAGGATCGCGATAACGATGAAGTTTGTGGCGATTTCGGGGTTGACCGCGACTATCTTCGCGTTCTGATCCACCGGGCCCTTCACAAGTTTGGCGAGCTTTATAAGAAAAGGGTCAATTAACCGACCGATAATAACCTTATCCAGGAAGAAGAAAATGAACACAAGAATAATCAATCACGATGAAGCCGTTAAAGATCTCATGGCGGAGCGCTACCTATTGGGCGAACTCAACGCCGCAGAACGTGAAGCCTACGAGCTGCACCTTTTCTCTTGTGATGCCTGCTTTGAGCAAGTCAAGGTCGGAACGGAGTTTGTCACTCACCTGCGTCACATCGGTACGGAACCTTCGCAGGATCTTCCCCTCCCCGGCTTCCTGTCCCGCCTCATGACAAGTGCGCGTCAGCCTGCCACCATGGCGGCCTTCACTTTGTTGATTTGCGCCGCCGGCTTCAGTATTAACCAGCAGCGGACGATCAGTGGACTGAGGCGAGCGCAGGTGACGCCAAGTTTCTTTCTCAGTGATGGAGCACGGGCCGGAGGCGTGAAAACACTGGTTATCCCTCGAAACACTCGGTTTGATCTAAGCATTCAGCTGTTGCAAAGCGGGGACTTCAATTCTTATCAAGGGCAGATCGTGGACCAGTCTGGACGCCTAAATTCGTCATTCCCAATTTCCCCGGAGCAAACCAAGGACACAATTCATCTTCTGCTCGATTCAAGTGTTCTGGACCCTGGAAGCTACTCTATTGTGGTGGATGGTTTTACGCCGGATGGTCAAAAAACTGAAATAACTAGGTATAGCTTTTACCTCCAATCGAAGGAATAAACTGGGCCTTCTCGTTCTCTATGATGGTTAGATTCTGGATGCCGAAAACCATTTAACTAGCTCCGTCATAATTGCCGTGCTAGAGTTGCCATAAGTATTTCATGTAAACCGGTGCCCATCGGCGTCTGATATTTCCAGGTATTCATGGAGTGGGAAAATGGCCAAGGAATGCTCTCATCACCATTGTAGTCACAGGTATCATGCTACTGCCTTCGGCGTTTCAGGCGAGCTTCTCCGCCCTGCGCAGCGCAGCATCCCCGCACAGGCTGCCACCACTCTGGCGCCTGGAGGCGGCCGCGGCTTTGACCGCGTAGAGAACTTTCAACTCGATGGCATTCTTTCATTCCGTTCTGCCTCCTCAGAAGTAGGCGGCAGTTTTGACGACTGCCATAACCTTCATACCAGCTATGCTTACTCGATGATCGAAGGCCTGAACATTGCGGGCATGGTTACCGCTGACAAGGTGGTTTCGCGCCTAGCAGTCTATTCACCGGAGGAAGGCAGCACGGACGAATCCAGCTTTGACATTACCGGCAGCTATTTTGAGAACCTGCGCATCTGTGGGTACCCAGTCGATGTAAAATTGGCCACTCACGAATTTCACAAGCATGATACATATTCAAAGTTCGAAAGGGCGCTTCAGACAAAAAGGGCTGATCATTTGTTGTTTTTGTTTGAATTAAGCAAACTTGGCGCCAAACAACTGCAGGACCTGGAAGACAAGTATCATGCTTTACACGGTGTTTCAAAACGGATTGCGGGATGGAAACACGGTACATCAAAAAATCGCGCAACAGCTTATATGTGCTCAGCTGCGGGTCATCTCGACCTGAAGCAGCACGTAGGAGTGAACTCGGAAATCCAGGGTTTTGGCCCAATTATTTGCATTCCCAAGTTCGGAATCGTCCATCTCGCCGAAGTGGTGATCCACAAGGAACGGCGACAACTGAACATGCTCAGAGTGGAGATGTGTTCGACGGGAACGGGGAACATTCATACCGGTGGTTCGGACGGTGGTGGAACCCCGCCATATCCATAGCCTCTCCCTTCTTGCTCTGTTGCATTCTTCTGGCGATAGGCTGCACAGGGCATTCTCAACAATCAGTGTCTGCGCTCTATGCTGATGCTTATTCCCATATTCAGTATGGCGAGTTGGAAGTTGCTCTTAAATTATCGGACGAGGGTTTGCAACAAACGCAGGGCAAAGATCCGGTATGGAATTACAAGTTTCGCGTTCTCAAAGCAGAAGCTTTGGTCAACCAGGGCAGAGCCACTGATTCGCTGGATCTTCTGGATCCTGATCCTCCACTCGCACTTGCCGCCGGAGAGTTTTCCGTTCGTCGCCGGATCATTCAGTCCCGCGGGCTTTGCCGGCTCAGCAGATATGCGGAAGGAGAGCTCCGTATTGCCGATGCCGGACGCCTGGCCGCCACAGGAGATCCTGACTCCCTGGGCGATGTCGCCTTGAACCACGGGGCCTGCTTGCTTCTTCAACATAACTATCCAGAGGCCCAGTCATATTTTGTGCAAGCTCTGACCTTTGCCCGCCAGCACAAAAAGGCATTTTTAGAGGCAAACGCAGAAGGAAGTCTTGGATTGGTGGCAATGAGCGGAGCGCGGTTTGACGAGGCCATTGATCGCTTCAACGAAACGCTGGCTATCGCCCGCTTCCTGCACGCGCGGAGAACTGAAGAAAAGACTCTCGGCAACATCGGAAAAAGCTTTTTTGAACTTGGAGATTTTCCGAATGCCAGATCGAATACAACACAAGCGGAAGCTCTGGCTTCAAGTCTTGGCAGCACAGACGACCAGCGGTTTTTTCTGATGAATCTGGGCGATCAGTACCTGGCCCAAAATAAATATGACGATGCCGCCACCGCTTACTCGCATGCCCTTGATCTGGTAAAGAGTTTGAACAATAAAGGAGATGTCGCTGCTGGCTGGTGCCTGCACAATCTAGCTCAAAGCGAACTGGGCCGCCATAATCTGGCAAAGGCAGAAGAGTATAACCAGCGGGTTGCGGCAATGGGTGGCGATCGGCCCGACAGTCCTCTCTATGTGTCTTTCCTGTTGACTAGCGCTGAAATCGCTTCGGCGAAAGAAGAAAATGACAAGGCCGAAGCGTTGCTCAAGCAGATCATCCTGAACAAGGATGCGGACGACTCTCTCCGTTGGCAGGCGCAAACAGATCTGGCAAACCTGTACGTCAAATGGGGGAAGGTCGACGAGGCGGATCGATCCTTCCGTGACGCTATTCATACGGTAGAGGTTGCGCGCTCCGAAATCGCCCAGGAAGAAAAGCGCATGTCTGTTCTAGACGCAGGTCCTTTTTATGATGGCTACGTAAGCTTCCTGATTGACCATAGCCAGGAAATGCAAGCCATGCAGATAGCGGAATTTAGCCGCGCACGCACTTTGGCGGAAGGCATGGGCATGGATGCGCCGAAATCCAGGATCGATCTTCGTCACGTCCAGCGTGCCTTGCGCAAGGATGAAGTCATCCTCGCTTACTGGCTGTCAGACAATCAGTCCTACCTTTGGGCCGTCACTCCGTCGCAAACTAGGCTTTTGAAGTTACCGCAGCGCAGTGTCATAGACCAGGCGGTGGATTCGTATAACGCGCAACTGCAGGAACGGCGATCACTGGAGGATTCTCCCGGCGGCAGTGCACTGTACAACATGCTCATCAAACCCGCCGAAGCGCTTCTGACTGGGAAAGCCCATGTGATCGTTGTACCTCATCGCAGCCTTTACAAACTCAATTTTGAAACCTTGATTGCTCCGGGTGGCGTGCCCCATTATTGGATCAACGATGTCGCGGTCGAAAACACCAGCTCGATGGTTTTTCGCTTTGCGGCGCAACCAAGACCGCTGGTTACGAAAAAGCAACTTCTCCTCATGGGCGACCCTATTCAAGCCGCGCCCGAGTACCCAAGGCTCAAGAATGCTGCGAAGGAAATGAAATACGTTGCTGGACATTTCTCTGCAAGAGAAGCCACTCTGATTTCAGATAAAATGGCCACACCCGCGGCCTACTTCTCCGCCAAGCCTCAGGATTATCGCTTTATTGACTTTGTCACTCATGGGACCGCAGTCCCTCTCAGCCCGCTTGATTCTGCCATTGTCTTGTCGCCTGATAAAGACACTTCTTACAAGCTTTATGCCCGAGACGTTATCAAACGTCCCATCCATGCCGAGATTGTCACCATCTCCGCATGCTATGGCGCGGGCGAGCGTACTTACTCAGGGGAAGGTCTGGTTGGCCTCGCATGGGCTTTCATGAGGGCGGGCGCGCACCATGTGGT
>JASLFF010000192.1 GCA_030150795.1 Terriglobales bacterium
GGCTCATTCCCGTCCCGGTATCGCTGACGGTCAAAGTCCGCGCTGCAGGATCCGGCTTGAGCCGAATCTCATAAGCATGCTCCTCCTCCACCAGTTTTGGGTTGGTCAACGTTTCAAATCGCAACCTGTCCAGGGCGTCTGACGCGTTGGAAATCAGCTCTCTCAGAAAGATTTCTTTCTGTGTATAGAGAGAGTGAATCATCAGGTTGAGAAGCTGAGTAGTTTCAGCCTGGAATTGGAATGACTCAATAGCGGGGGCAGTTGACATGACCTAGCTCCATGGGAATAGATTGTGCAAGCATGCTGAAACACGCAGTATTTTTAACGACTGCAGGCCAATATTTTACAGTAAGAGCGCACCGCCCTGGCAATGGCTTGAAACTATAGACATTGATTGCGCTTTCCCTTTTTGGAACCGTAACTCAACGTGGGGAAACATCATTCAGGCGACGCCGTCTATACAAGATTATACTCGCTGCAGCTGACACGTTCAGCGATTCCACGTCAGCCGTGGTAGGAATCCGCACACGGAGCCTGGCCGCTTGCATCAGGGGGGCGGAACAGCCATTCCGTTCACTGCCGAAGGCAATGAAGAGACGGTCAGTGCTTGAGGATAGTTCGTCGATTGTGGTGTTTGCATGGGGATCTGTTACTGCAATCGTAAAATTCCCCTGATTGCAGAACTGAAGCAGTTCTTCTGTGGAAGCGACAACAATCGGTATCGAGAAAAGGAAGCCTCGACTGGCACGAATGAGTCTGCGGTCGTAAATATCAACGGGCTCAAGGTTCGTGAGAACGATACCTCCCATCCCAAAAGCGACAGCTGTCCTTATTATTGCGCCGACATTTCCTGAAATACTTACGTCCTCAATGATTACGATGTCGCGAGTGCCGTGGGCAAGGTTTTCCATGCTATTGCCTCGGGGCGTTTTGGCAATCGCAAAGACTCGAGACAGCTTGTCATTCTCAAAAATCTTCTTGCAGGTCCTCTTGGCTACCTCATAGATTTTGGCGCCCGGCGCCAGCTTATCTCGCAGGTCGCTTGAAATTACTTCGTCCCCTGCGTAAAAGATTGACTCGATGACAATTCCAGCCGACATGGCGCGAAGTATATTATCTTCGTCATCGATCAGGAAGAGGTTGAGCGCACTGCGCTGCTTGCGATCCAGAAGTTGCCGAATCAAAGATGCGCAGGGATGCAAAAGAGAATCCACAATGTTTGTAGAATTATTCACGTTAATGAAACCTTATGGCACCTACTGGGAATGAACGGCATGGGATTTAGACTTATTATAGCGAGTGATTGAGTCTGGGGGCTGGCTCGCTCATGCCTCCTTCAAGAGCGGTGAAGAGATGGGCTACAAGAGTTCTCGAACCCGCGCCGAGGATATTTGGGCCGATATCTTTCGAAGAAGGGAACCAACTCAATGCGTCGCGAAAGATTGCTTCCTTTTGGAGTTCCAAAAACTGCGCAACCCGCTTGTCTTAGTCAATCATCTTGGCTCCCGATTCCTCATTTCCAACAAGCTTTCAGTACCATTATCGTCCATAGCGGTCAGAGCAATTCCAAAGCATTTGGTCCTGACGCCTGCGAGGCTGGTCGAGACAACACATCTGCGCTCATGCAGTGATTGGAAATGAGCGGCCATCGCGGACACTTGGCTTCAGTCAGTGATCTCGTCCGTTGCTTCCTAAGGCACCCCTGAACATTTCAGGTGGAACTTCTGGTTGAAAGCAAGAGTCTGTGCAGTCGAGCGCGCTGACCAAAGAGAACAAGGGCCGGCCTGCGGTTTAAAAGAGATGTATCCAGGTTTGTGAGGTGGCGGATGGTGGCGAATGCCGCGGTCAAGCCGTGGCCGGAAATCCTGGGACGGCCCGCGGAGCCAAGCAGATGAAATGGGTGGAACTACTTAATGAAAATCTTACCTATAAACCTATAGACATTTTTAGGAAGTTAACTATAATTCAGAGACTCACACCCCCATAGCTGTTCACCTTTGTTTTACCAAGGGTAATCTATGCGCCGCCAACTATCGATTTGGACTTCAGGAACTCTTTCGCTTATTTGTTTGTCTCTCATTGTGTTCTCTTTCATTGGGTGCGGTGGGGTAGTTGGTGGAACAGCAAAGCCCACGTCCACGTCTCTGGCTCGAACTGCCGCAACTTCAACTCCAATTCCCAGCCCTTCAGCGACCGCGACACCGGCCTCCATTGCCCTGACGCCGGCGGCCGTGTCGCTGAACGATGACATGGGAAGCAGAGCTTTTGCTCCATTGATCGGAGATGCCGCATTGACCGGCTTAAGCTTTGTGCCGGTAACACCGTGCCGCATTGCCGATACGCGCAACCCGTCCGGCGCATTTGGTGGGCCTTTTCTCAAGGGCAACGCAGCGGCCAGAGCATTTGCCATTCCCAGCAGCGCCTGTGGAATACCGAATACCGCGCAGGCGTATTCACTGAACATGACGGTTGTTCCGCACGGTCCGCTGGGATTCTTGACGGCCTTCCCTTGCGGGCAGGCACAACCGCTGGCATCCAATCTCAACTCAGTGGATGGCCGGACCAAAGCGGTGGCCAGCATTCTGCCCGCAGGCACTAACGGGGCCGCATGTTTCTTTGCTTCCAATG
Source organism: Terriglobales bacterium (assembly GCA_030150795.1). The sequence goes on from JASLFF010000192.1 coordinate 2,629, forward strand.
ACACGGATCTGGTGCTGGATATCAACGGATATTTCGTACCCGACACCGACGCGACGGCGATGTCTTTTTATCCCATGACGCCCTGTCGTCTGGTGGATACGCGTCTTGCTGCCGCCGCTTTGGGTGGTCCCTCGTTGATTGCGGGACAGGCCCGGACCTTCCCACTGCTCTCGAGTTCCTGCAATATTCCGGCTACAGCCCGGGCCTACTCTTTGAACTACACCGCAGTGCCCCAGGGACCTCTGGGCTTTCTGACTACGTGGCCGGCCGGACAAACGCAGCCTCTGGTTTCAACGCTGAATGCCGTTACCGGAGCGGTCACCGCCAATGCAGCCATTGTGCCCGCAGGCACAAATGGCGATATCTCAGTATTTGTCTCACATCCTTCTGATCTGGTCATCGACGTCAACGGATACTTTGCTCCTCCGGGCACGGGAGGATTGTCACTGCATAACTTGACGCCCTGCCGCGTGCTTGATACGCGCAATCCAGCCGGCTCGCAGCCCTTCAATGGAGCCAAGGACCTGAACGTAGGGGCCGCTTCCTGCGGCGCGCTTGCGTCAGCGCAATCGTATGTGGTGAACGCGACGGTAGTGCCGCCAGGTCCGCTTGGTTTTGTCACGTTATGGCCGCAGGGCTCGACTCAACCGCTGGCTTCAACTCTGAACGCCATTGACGGTGCGGTGACATCCAACATGGCGATTGTGCCCACGGGGAATGGATCGATCAGTATTTTTGGATCGAACCCCACGCATCTGGTCATGGATATTTCGGGATATTTCATCTCGAAGCCGACTGGTCCGCCGCCGACAATTGTCCAAATGACTCCTGGCTCAGCCGTAGCAGGCAGTGCAGCATTCACGATGACGGTAACCGGTACCAACTTTGTGCCTGGCTCTGCGGTACAGTTCAATGGCAGCACGCGGACAACTACTTTTATATCCAGTACACAATTGCAGGCGCCCATCACCTCCGCTGACGTGGCTAGTGTAGGCATGGCCCATGTAGCGGTTGTGAATCCGCAGGCAAATGGCGGCATCTCAGCGGTCTCCACGTTTCTGGTGGGCAGCGCAGGCGGACCCGGATTTGCCGTTGCTGTTGTGAATCAGCAGGCACAGAGATTGTTATACGACCCTAGTCGCCAGGTAATTTATGCCTCGGTGCCCAGTAGCGCAACCACCAATCCAAACACGATCACCGTACTCGACGTGAATACTCTTGCGATAACCTCATCCCCGTCGGGCTCGAATCCCAATGTTCTCGCGATATCGGATGATGGTCAATTTCTCTACGCCGGTCTGAATGGGTTCGTGGAGCGCTTTACCTTGCCAGCGCTCACGCCAGACATCAGCTATCCGTTGGGTTCAGATTTTCTCGGCCATCCCCATGTTGCTCTTGATGTGCAGGTTGCACCGGGTGCGCCCCACACAACAGCCGTTACGATCGGCAGTGTGAGCTTCAGTCCATCTCTTGACGGCCCGTTAACGATCTTTGACGATGCCACGCCGCGTCCGGTAGTGCCTGCTAGTAACCAGCTTTGCGATTCGCTGCAGTGGGGCGCGGACGCAACCACGTTGTTTTGTTCGTCAACGCAATTCACATCGGACCTATACCTGATGGCCGTGGACGCTAACGGAGTTTCTATCAAGAAGGATGTGCAGTCAGCGAATGTCAACAGGATTCACAGGGATCCAGGAACGAATGTCCTTTATGGCGACAACGGCAACAGCGTTGATAACTCCGGGCTTCCGGTCGGCAATTTCAATACCTTTGGCGCTATGGCGCCTGATTCCGGCCTCAACAAGGCCTTCTTTCTGGACTTTTCGAACTCGATCCATTCTTACAATCTCCGCCACTTCACTCCCATAACCACCATTAATATTCCAGGTATTAACGGCTTTACCGGCAATCAGCTCATTCGCTGGGGACAAAACGGGCTGGCCTTTACAACAAGTGGCGGCCAGATCATTCTTGTCGCGGGAAATTTTCTTGATCCTATTGCGGTTCCAGCGCCTACTCCAGTAGTGGTGCCCACACCCGCGCCTACGCCGACTCCAACCGCCCAGACGCCGACTATTGCCTCACTCAGCCCAGGCGGCGCGATTGCAGGCGGACCCAGCTTTACGATCACGGTGAATGGCACGAACTTCCTCAGCAATTCCGTGGTGCAATTCAATTCCGTGGCGCTTGCCACTACATTCGTCTCCAGCACACAGTTGCAGGCAACTGTACCTGCGGGAGAAATTACCTTTGCCGGAGTTGCTCAAGTAGTTGTCGCAAATCCTCCGGCTTCCGGCGGCAATTCAGCTTCCAGCTCTTTCCTTATTGGAACAACCCAGATAAGTGGAAACACTGTTGCAGTGTTCAATCAGCCGGCCAAAGACATTGTCTTCGATCCTTTGCGTCAGGTCCTTTATTTGACCGTTCCGGCGACAGCTGCGAACGGCAACAGCATCGACGTCTTTGATTTGGCTACCGGTACAGTCATAGGATCGCAATTTGCGGGAAGCAATCCCGACCTGCTGGCCATTTCTGACGACAACCAATTTTTGTATTCTTCGCTCGACGGAGCGGCGGGAGTGCAACGCTTCAATTTGTCGGGCATCCTGCCTGACCTTGAATTTTCTGTGGGAGGCGGTTCCTTCCTGGGAGAACAAGTCGCGCTTGACGTGCAGCCTGCTCCCGGGCAGCCACATACGGTAGCGGTTTCAACTACAAACGGAGGCGGCATTACTCTTTTTGACGATGCAACTCCAAGGCCAACGTCATTTGCCAATTTCTCGAACAGCCTTGGCTCCCTGCAATGGAGCCCCGATGCGACGCAATTGTTTGCCGGTGGATCCGACCTGGTTGAGTTGTCCGTCAGTCCCTCTGGAGTTACCCAGAACAAGACGTTTAGCGGGCTGTTTGGGAGCGGCCGCAGAATCCATTTTGACAGCGCTACTGCCGCCATTTATTCCGATGGTGGCCGGATTGCCGATCCTGTAACAGGTTCATTAGTCGGAACGTTTACAACACCGGGACAGCAGGGATTCAGCTTACCGCTCCTAGTCCCGGATTCCGCTCTAAACGCAGCCTTTTCGCTGAATGGCGCTACTCTCAACGTGTTTAATTTGAGGCAGTTTACAGCGGCAGGATCCATCACTGTTCCTTTCTTGGCCGGCACTCCGCAACGTCTACTCCGTTGGGGAAAAAATGGCCTCGCGTGGAATACTGATGCAGGTCAGCTTGTGCTGCTTGCAGGCCCGCTGATCAGCCAGCTTCCCAACAACCCGCCGACGCCGGTCCCGCTACCAACCCCGGCTCCCACTCCAGCACCCACGGGATCAACGCCGCAGATTGCATTGCTTAGCCCGAGTTTCGCGGTCGCCGGCGGAGCAGCGTTCACATTAACTGTGAATGGCGTTAACTTTGATCCCGCCGCTGTTGTGCAACTCAACGGCACGTCACGGACCACTACTTTCATTTCAAGCACGCAGTTGCAGGCTGCAATCTCCGCAAGCGATATAACGTCACCGGGGGTTTCCACAATCACAGTTGCGAATCCGCCAGCGAACGGCGGTACTTCGGCTGGTTTAACGCTGTTCGTCGGGACGAGTCCGGGAACAAGTACAACGGGAGCGGGCTTCGCCGTAACGGTGTTCAACCAGCCGGCAAATGACATCATCTTCGATCCGGTAAGCAACGTTATCCTGTTCTCATCGCCCGGGAGCGATGCGGTCCACGGCAACACCATTTCTGCCCTCGACCTGGCTTCAGAAAACATCATCTCTTCCCTGTTTGCCGGCAGCGAGCCGAACATACTCGCGCTCTCTTCAGATAATCAGTTCCTCTACTCCGGCATTGACGGAGCCGCAAGCGTACAGCGGGTGAATCTGCCCGCGATGACCAAAGATCTCGCTTTTTCGCTCGGCATTGGTTTCAATGGCGTAAATACGGCACGGGAACTGCAGGTAGCTCCCGCGCTTCCCCATACCGTTGCCATTTCAGAGGGGTCGCAGTTCCAAACCGGATCAACAGAAATCTTCGATGATGCTGCGGCGCGTCCAAACACAACCTTTAACGTAAGTTCAATCCAGTGGGGAAGCGACGCGACCGCTCTGTTTGCTTTGCAGAGTTTCGGGGGCGGAAATCTCATCACTTATACCGTAGACGCAAACGGTCTTACGCAGGCGCAAAACTTCACGGGTGTAGTTGGCAATGGGCCGGAAATTCATTTTGATGCCACAACAAAGGCAATGTACTCAGATGACGGTCACATTGCTGACACAACTACCGGCCTGCCGTTGGGCAATTTCAATGCTAGCGGATCCATGGTCTCTGACCGAACGCTGAACAAAGCGTTCTTCCTGCGCCAGCCCACTGCTGGTTCAGTAACTATTGATTCCTACGTCTTGAACCGTCTCACTGCCGCTGGTTCCATCAATATCACGGGAATCAACGGCACTCCGAAACGCCTGATTCGCTGGGGACAGAACGGCCTGGCATTCAACACCACTGGCGGACAGCTTGTGCTTGTGGGAGGCAATTTCCTGGATTCGACATCGCCAGCAATTCCGCCGTCGCCAACGTTACCCACGCCAGCCCCAACTCCTGCACCGAATGCGCCGGTGATTACGGCCCTGAATCCAGCTTCTGCCATCGCAGGGGGAGCGCCGTTTACGCTCACGGTGACAGGTTCAAGCTTTGATCCGGCTGCTCAAGTGCAGTTCAACGGAAGCGCACGCACGACTACTTTCGTCTCCAGTACGCAGGTGCAGGCGGCGATCACCAGCGGCGACATAGCCTTGATCGGAGCTAACAGCGTTACTGTCGTCAATCCCGTGGCAAGTGGCGGCGCCTCCGCCGCGTTTACCTTCTTTACGGGGACGGCGCAGGTGAATGGCGTCTCCATTGCCGTTCTGAACAAGCCTTCCAAAGACATCGCTTATGATCCTGCACGGCAGCTCATCTACGCCACCACAGCCAACAGTGATCCCAACGGCAACAGCGTCGCCGTACTCGACTTGTCCACGGCCAGCTTCATAGGCTCACAGTTTGCCGGCAGCAACCCGGACCTGCTGGCGCTCTCTGACGATAGCCAGTTCCTCTATGCCGGAATCGATGGCACCAGTTCAGTCCAGCGGTTTACTTTGGCTTCCTTTGGCTCACCCGATATTCGCTATTCGGTTCCGCAGACTCCATTCGGGGGCCTTGCAGCTGCCGTCGATCTCCAGGTAGCTCCGGGAGCACCGCATACAACCGCGGTTGTGCCGGGAACTCCGAACAGCGGTCCTTTTGGCCAGTCGTTCAGCATCTTTGATGACGCCACGCCACGGGCCACTACAGGCCCTGCCGTCAGCTCGCTTGCGTGGGGACCTGATGATAGCTCGCTGTTTGGCGATGGCTCCAACAACCTCCTTACGTTCTCAGTCGCTCCCGGTGGGCCAGTGCAGACAAATAGTTTCGCCGGCGTTCTAGGGTTTGGAAAAATCCATTTCAATAGCACCACGCAACGTGTGTATTCGGAAGGCGGCCAGGTTGTTAACCCGTCCACAGGTGCACCCTCCGGAATTTTCCAGATCTCCGGGCCCATGGTGCCTGACGCTGCCACGAACACGGCTTACTTCGCCAGCCAGCAAACTGGCGCAACCGTAATCAAGTCTTTTGATCTTACCCACTTCACTCCCGTGAGCTCGATTACAGTTCCGGGCGTCAGCGGCACCGTGGAACGGCTCCTTCGCTGGGGAAATAACGGCTTGGCATTCAACACCAGTGGAGGACAGATCGTACTGATTGGCGGTAATCTGCCAGTTGCGCCTCCTTTCCCTGCAGCCACACCGATTCCTACGCCCGCGCCTACACCTGCTCCAACAGCGCAAACGCCGGCCATCGCGTCCTTGAATCCAGGGTCTGCGAGCGCAGGCGGACCCGCATTGAGCATTACGGTAAACGGAACCAACTTTATAGCCACGTCCACGGTCAGGCTCAACGGCTCCGCGCGGACAACGACATTTATTTCGCCCACGCAGCTCATCGCAGCGATCAGCGCGTCCGACATTGCGAGCGCTGGAACATCCATCATCACGGTGGACAACGGGGCCGCCAATGGAGGCAGCTCTGCCGGTTCGACCTTCTTTGTCGGCACAACAGCCGGAACAACACCGGCAGGAGCGAGCTTCGCAGTCGAGACGCTCAGCCAGGCCGCCAATGACCTGCTGTTTGATCCCATCAACCAGGTATTTTTTGTCTCAGTGCCGAGCACCTCTGCAGTGCACGGAAATACCGTGACGGCGCTTGATCTCTCCGGAAAAGCCATCTCCTCGCAGTTCGCGGGCAGCGAGCCGCAGATACTGGCGCTGGCCGGCGACAGCTCATTCATCTATGTGGGTAACAAAGCTTCCGCTAACGTGCAGCGGGTGGCATTGCCCGCCATGACCACCGATGTGAGCTATTCGGTTGGCAATGATCCGTTTTTCGGGCCCTTCTTCCCGCTGGACATTGAAGTTGCGCCCGGCGCGCCGCATACCGCTGCTGTCACCATCGGCGGCAATGGTTTTCCTCCTGCCCGAGGCGGACTGGCCATCTTTGATGACAGTACGGAAAGGCCTACGGTGGCTTCCGGAATCAACTTCTTCGACACAGTGCAGTGGGGAACTGACGCCTCCACATTATTGGCGGCAACGAACTCCACCACGTCGTTCGACTTCTTTACTCTTGCCGTCAACGCTGCCGGCGTGACGCTAACCCATGATTTCCCCGGCACGTTCACCAGTTCGACAAGACGGATCCATTTTGAACCGTCAAAAAACCTGGTGTATGCCGACAACGGCCAGATCATCAATCCGGCAACGGGCGCCGTTACGGGAAGCTTCCTCACGCCTACCTTCTTCAATGGGAATCTGATGGTGACCGATGCCGCCGCTAACCGCGCCTACTTCCTGACACAGTCGTTCGGTTCCGCCACGGTCACGTTGCAATCCTTCAATCTCACTACGCTTGCGCTGGTTGACTCCACGACTATCAACAACGTCAATGGCAACATCGGACGGCTGGTGCGCTGGGGACAGAATGGCCTTGCATTCAACACTTCAGGAGGACAGGTCTTTCTGGTGGCGGGAACGTTTGTACACTGAGGAGAGCAATGGAAGAGGGCTCGGATCAGTAGGTGAGGGGAAGTCTGGAGCCTTGCCGCGGAAATCAGTTTCCTTGTTTCGCCGGAACCTAGCCCAGATTTCTCACAAACCCTAGGTCGTCGATAGCTCGGATGATTCTCGCTGGCGATGGTTCTGCGGAAGGGTTGCAATTAGGATAAAACAGGTCCAGAGGAAGCAAATGGAATTCCTCAATGCCTCATCCAAGTGCCGCGGAAAGAGGTTGCTAAACAAAGATCTCGCGGGTTGGCTTCAGGGCGCGGAGTTTTCCGTTCACGGCAGTTTCAAACGGGTAAGGATGTGTCCTGGAGACGCAGGTAGATGCGCCGAAACAAGTCTTGGTCAGGATAGCCGCTGGCCAGCAACAGGTGAATGCGGCGTACGCTGATGCGAATCAGAGCGCCGATCTTGAGTAGCTTCAGGCGCACGGTGCCACATTGCGCTTGCGCCAGCTCGGTTCCTTCCAGTCCCAAGCGTCGTAGCCCTTGCAGCAGGACATAGGCCAGGGCGGAGAAGTAGATACGCAGTTGGTTGGCACGGAAGCTTTCTGCGCTCACGCGACTGGCGAACAAAGAAAATTGTTCTTTGATGCGATTCTCCATGTCGCCGCGGGCGCAGTACAGTTCCTCATACAAGTTCTGGGCCGGCCAGGATTCGCTCTCCAGCGAAGTCACCACAAAGCGCGGATTTTCCTTGTCGTCCAGATACTCGGCCTTGGCCACCACACGACGCTGCCGACTCCAACTGCCGCTGACGGTCTGATAGAGAAACTCGGTAAACACGCGCGCCGGATGGCCTTTCTCTTTGGCTTGAACCGTAGCTTCGTCCATCTGCGGTGCGATGATTTCCCGCAGCTTCGCGTTACGGGCAAACCCCAACACATACCGCATCTTGGGCTGTTGTTCACACCAACTCATCAGTTCCTCCCGGCAAAACCCGGAATCGGCGCGCACGATGATCCACGTCTCGGGCCAGCGCTGGCGAATCAGGCCCACGATCCGCTGCAACTCCTCCTTACACCCAGCCGCAGCGTCCTGATTGGCCTGACGTAACCGTACCCCCAGCAGATGCGGGCCACAGAAGATGTACAGCGGCAGATAGCAATAGTTGTCGTAGTAGCCATGAAAAAACCTTCCTTCTTGATACCCATGCAGCGCCACATCGGTTACGTCCAGATCCAGTACCATCCGCTCCGGGGCTTGCTCATGCGCTTCCAGAAACACATCCACCAGCAACTGATCGATGGCGGCTTGGTCATAGAGGATTTTCTTGTAGCGGTTCGGCTTCTCTCCGCCTAATTCCAACCGGTTGAGGGTGCTTTTGCCCGCCAGCGGCTCTTGTCCGATCTCCTCTTTCTCCGCCAACAAGGCCAGTAGAGGATCATGCCGCAGCTGTTCATGGTCGTTGAGGTCTTCGTATCCCAACACCAAGCCGTACACCCGCTGACAGACCATCTCCGGCAACCTATGGACGACATACCGAGGGTCACGTCCATCCTGAAAGCAACCGGCGAAACGCTTCAGTAAGTTCAGCCGCCGATCGGCTTCGCGCAGCAGCAAGGCTCCGCCATCGGAGCTGATGGTACCCCCGGCAAAATCGCCCTTCACTTCCCGGGAAAAATGACGTGCAAAACCGAAGCTGACTTGATTACACTCTGTCATAGAAAAGCCGTTGTCTCCTCTGGCGCTAAATGATCCTGAACAAATCACTTATGCCATGAACAATGGCTTTTTCCTATTTATTTGTGAGAAATCCGGG
>JASLFF010000223.1 GCA_030150795.1 Terriglobales bacterium
ATTCACGGAGCTCGGGATGACGTCATGTGACGATGACACGGATTTCTCGGTAGAAACTATTTCGATTTGCCCCGGATTGGCACGAAATAACAGATCCAACCGCTTGATCTCACTCAGCGCCAACGATACGGAAAGTTCATCTTGCAAATCTTGCCATTTTTTTGTGGCACCGATGAGCGCTCCACGAATCGCCGGATATTGCTTTGCGTTGCATTGGATCTGGCTGCCCTGAGCGACAGCGGCAATCACGGTTCGCTCGAGGGCCGAATCGGAGGGGTGTCCCATCGCAGGCGAAGGCGCCTGCGGTCCACGACCATTTTCTGGCCCGCGTCCAGACCGCTCGATCGTTTGTCCAAACTTAACTTCTCCAGTCGCCTGCATACGATAGAACTCAACAATGCCGCCGCCGAGTCGGTTACGCATATAGATGAGGGCCTGCGATGTGGCATCAACGTCATCATCATGCGCGGCCTTGGGAAACGTGCAAATATTGTGAAGATAATCTTCAATCCAGGTGCAGCCGAAGACCTGCGGATCTGGAAGTTCAATACTTCCAGACTCCCAAAGCGGCGCGATAGCCTGAGCGCGGGCAAGCTTGCCGCCTTCAGGATTTACGGCAATGACCCCGGCAATTTCTTTCTGTAACTCACTGATGATGGCGGGGCCATTGGCTTTATCTTCAATCAGCACGGCTTGCGCCTGGGGAAATTTGGCATGGCAGGCTTTAATGGCAGCCATGGTAGGACCGAAATCAAGCCGGTCATAAGTGCGATACGGAAGCATGAAATATTTTCCGCCGGAGCGCGCCCAAACCTGGCCGGCAACAAAGTCATTCTCCTGGCCGCCGCTAAAAGTGCAGTCCCATGACTGGACCATGAACTCAAACTTTTCTGGCATCTGACGATAGAAGCGAACCCATTGGCGTTTGATAATGCCGCCATCGAGCGGCGCCGGAGTTTGCTGATATTGTCCGTTGAAAGCCCAGCTTCCCATGCCGACGCGCTGGCTATCCAGAAAAGATTGCGGCAGGCGCTCAGGCCAGAGGAGTTCACCGGCTTTTAGCGTTTTGGTTGTGCCGGATGGAAATTCCCAAGTCTTATCTTCAGGAGCAATCGCCGGCAGGCTGACATGCTCCCATCGGCTGCTCTCGCGGGCCAGTACGTGTCCGGTGAGATCAAGCTCATGCAGGCGCTGCATAATAATGACCTTTACGCCGGTTGCGGGATCATTGATACGACTGCGAAAGGTGGTATCAAAGCGCAGGTTGACCGCTTCCCTTTCCACCTGGCTGATGGCCTGCTCAGGGTTGAGAGGATCGTCAAAGATAAGAATGTCACCGCCCATGCCGGTAGCTGTAGCCTGCATTCCGGTAGAGAACATAGTGCCGCGCGCAGAATTCTCATAATGGCTTTTGACGTTTTGATCACGTGACATTGTGAAGACACTGCTCCACTCTTTCCGGTACCAGTCAGATTCAATGATGCTTCGACGGAAGATGCTGTGCTGTGTACTGAGCTTTTCAGAGTAAGAAGCAAACATAAACCTGCGCGAAGGATCGGTAGTCCATACCCAGATGGGAAAGAAAACCGATATCAAGAGGCTCTTCATGGTCCGCGGAGGAACATTGAAGATGATGCCTTCAAGATCGCCACAAACATTTTTGAAATTCTTGTCCCTGATCAGCGTAAGGTATTCGCAAATGAGATCAAGATGCCAGCCCCAGACGAGAGTACTGACAGGCTCAAGGATGCCCCAGGCCTCGCGGACAAAGTCTTTAAGAGAGAGCTTGCGAGTCTCAGCATGGTTTGCTGATTTGGCCACAGTTTCAACTTGATGTTCCGTTGTGGTGCCCGATGCGGACACAGTGCCTGGTTCAGAATTTCCACTGCTCAATGCAGGCGCTGAATCAGACATTGCGTGCAGCTGAGGTGTGCGACTGGAACCATGGCCTTTGTTGCGGCTGTTGAGAATCTCGTGTTTGTTGATTGCAGCCATTGGATTTACACCTCAAATGACGCAGAGTACATTTGCCGATGCTCGATTGCTTCAGCCTGAAAGTCAGCTTCACTTTCAGTTTCCAGTTCCGATGCGGTTTCGCCATCGACACAAAATATAGTTGCGACGTTTTTACGCCATCCAACATAGAGCGCGGATTTGACCCGATGAGAGCCCGCCACGTATTCCCAAATGGCAGTTCCATTGATGTTGCAACTGGTATCACGCAAATAAGTGATCTTGGCGAAAGTAAGCCGCAAGGCATTGTTCTGATGAATGAACTCAGCCATTCCGTCTCTAACGAGCGCAATGGCAGAAGAAACCCGCACGGCAAAAGCCGGCGGCGCGGGATAAGCACGCTCACACCCGACGGTCTTGCCCTGGAGGCAATCTTTACAGGGATCCGACAGGCAATATGCGTGAATGGCACATGTGCGGCACGGGGCTCCCAGAATGCAGGGAGAGACAAACGAAGGCTGGTGCATTCGATATACAGGTACAAGTTCATCCGACACTGAATCTTTTCCTCCGCGCAAAGTTAGACAGGTTGTTGGTTTGTGTTGCACGCTGGGGTGGAACCTTGTTGCCAACGGAAAATCTTGGTACGCGTCAA
>JASLFF010000235.1 GCA_030150795.1 Terriglobales bacterium
TGAGACGACCGAGGCGTCCAACAGGGAAAAATCTTCCGGAAATAAGAAGACGCCTTTTGGCTTTGAAGATACCTTGCATGAACCGCCTTCGCATGAGACCACTGCGGCGAATGCTCCGGCTAATCGGCCCAAAGTAATAGCAGCGCCTTCTGAAGCAGTGTCACTGGGCATTTTGATTGAAACATCATTGCTGACCAGCCAGAATCGGCAGGCGATTATCGCCACGCTAAGGGACATCGTAAGAAATTTGCGGACGAACGATGAAGCCTGCATCCTGGTTTTCAGTGACCAGCTCGATTTTGAACAGGACCTCACAGCCGACGACAAGCTTCTGGAAGACGCGCTCAGCCAGATACGTCCCAAGCAAGGTAAGGCGCTGATCTCTGGAATTGCGTTTGCCGCCGGACACCTGAAGCGCATCGGTAGGAACAGCAACCGCGTTCTGCTCGTTATCTCTGACGGACGCAGTGAACGGACCAGCTCAGACGATCTTACCTTCCGCAGCCAGGTAGCGGGCGTGCGTATTGACTGTATTGGAGTCAATGCGGACGGTGCTTCAGAGCGGGCGCTGCTGCAGCAGGTGGCAGCCTATTCCGGGGGGAAAGCTTCTTTTGCTTCAGATTCCGGCGAGTTCCGTACTGCCGCGCTGCAAATGACCCGTAACATGGGAATTGCCGTGCCTTGAGAAATGTGAGAATGTGAGATTGCTAACCATCCCGCTGGCATGATGAGAAATCTAAAATTCGGCTTAGGGTCGCTCATTTTACACAGTGACGTAACTTCGATTGTGTAAAAGGCAAGAGGGTGTAAGTTGGTTTTGGCCTAACGAGCTAAAACCGAATCCCGAGAAAAGGAGCCTTACACCCAATGGCGAAAGTAACACCGATCACCGAGCATTTCCAAATATTTTGTAAAAGATCTACAGGAGAGTTTCTGGGGCGACTTGCAGGGACAGGTGCAAAAGTCGGCGCAGAAGTTCTTTGAATTGTTGTCGGAACGGCAACGCGATCTGTATATGGTCAGTCCACGCTATGCCCGGCCGGAGCAGCGGAAGGACTATCGCAACGGGTACTACAGCAGGGATTTTGTGACCCGCTTTGGGACATTGCGGTTACGGATCGCGCGCACGCGTAAAAAGGGATTTCTGCCGGAGGTTCTGTCCTGAGTTTGTAAAACGTATACTGTTGGCCCTAGCAGGAGGTCACCTTTGCCCGCCAGAAAACCTATTACGCATATTGCGCTCTTTGTTATGGCCCTGTTTCCCGTGATCCAGGTTCCCGCTCAAGAGACGCAACCTGCCAGTTCCACGCAGGCCCCGCTAACGCTAACCTTGCAAGACGCTCTGTCCCGCGCACGAGCTAACAGCGTCCAGTTCCAGGCCGCTCTTACTGACCAGGGAATTGCGCATGAGGACAAAGTGCAGGCGCGCGCCGGCCTGCTGCCAAGCGTCAACTTCAACAACCAGTTTATTTATACCGAGCCCAACGGCACTCCTTCAGGCGTGTTCGTGGCCAACAATTCGGTTCATGAGTATTTAAGCCAGGGCAATCTGCATCAGGCGATTGGACTAAGCAATTACGCAGACTATCGCAAGGCGCGCGCGCTTGAAGCGGTAGCGCGGGCCAAAGCTGAGGTCGCCAAGCGCGGGCTGGTGGTGGCCGTGGTCCAGGGCTATTATGGATTGATCGCCGCGCAGCGCAAGTACGCCAACGTGCAACAGGCTGCGTCTGAAGCGCAGCAGTTTCTTAGCCTGAGCCAGAAGCTGGAAAATGGCGGTGAAGTGGCCCATGCTGACGTGATCAAAGCCCAGATCCAGTACAACGATCGCCAGCGCGATCTGCGCGAAGCCCAGCTTGCCATGGATAAAAGTCGGCTGGACTTGGCTGTACTCCTCTTTCCTGACTTCAACCTGAATTTCACCGTGGTCGATGACGCGCAGCTTGCCCCACCGCTGCAAAGCTTTGATGAATTTGTCAAAGAGGCACAGACGCGGAACCCGGATGTTCGTGCCTCGTCGGCTGGCTTCCAGGCGGCCAAATTTGAGGTAGCATCCGCCCAGAGCGCGTATCTTCCCACGCTTACGCTCGATTATTTTTACGGCATTGATGCGCCGCACTTCGCCGCGCATGAGCCCGATGGAACACGCAATCTTGGCTATTCCGTCACGGCCACGTTGAATATTCCTGTATGGAATTGGGGAGCCACGCGCAGCAAGGTGGTGCAGGCCAATCTGAAGCGCAAGCAGGCGCAGCGCGAACTCACCATGGCCCAGCGCAAACTCCAGGCGGACATGCGAGAGCTGTATGCCGAAGCCGAGGCCGCGCACGCAGAACTGGAGTTGCTGAAGAGTTCAGCCGACCTGGCCGCAGAAAGCCTGCGGCTGACCATTCTGCGTTATCAGGGTGGGGAATCGACCGTGCTGGAAGTGGTGGACGCGCAGAATACTCTCACTCAGGCCCGCAACGCTTTCAGTGATGGCGAAGTCCGTGCCCGTACCGCTGTAGCGAACCTGCAAACGCTAACAGGTACAATGTGAATCTCAGGTCTATGGACAAAAACAAGCGTAACGCCCGCGTGTGGATGCTCGCCACTCTGGCGATGGCTATTTCCGTGGCTATTACCGGCTGCGGCAAAGGCGAAGAGAAAGAAGCACAAGAGGTAAGCGTGCAAGCCGCACCCGCCGCTACCGCGGACATCTCTCGCGTGGTGAACACTGAAGGCATTATTTTTCCTGTGGCGCAGTCGGCAATTACGCCCAAGATTAGCGCACCGGTAAAAAAGTTCTATGTAGTGCGCGGGCAAAAGGTGCGGCAGGGACAATTGCTGGCGACGCTTGAAAATCGCGATCTCTCGGCTGCCGCGCTCGACAACAAAGGCGCTTATGAGCAGGCTGAAGCTGCTTACAGCACCAGTCTGGGCGCGACTCTGCCGGAAGAGAATGCAAAAGCCGAGCTTGACGTACAGACCGCGCAACAGGAACTGGACGCTCAGCAAAAGCTCTATGACAGCCGGCAGGACCTTTTTAAGCAAGGCGCGTTGCCACGCAAAGATCTTGACGCCGC
>JASLFF010000254.1 GCA_030150795.1 Terriglobales bacterium
CAGCGCTCCTCCGGAGGTAAATCGGATTCCAGACCCCCAACTGAAATACAGTCCGTTCACGTTCAGTCCGCGCAGAATTACCATATCGGCGGTTCCAATCGTGATCGTGATGCCATCGCCAAAAGAGGAAAAAATAGTGGCGTCCACGCCAGGCGCGGCCTTTAGGGTCACCGATTGCGTAATGGTAACCGGCGCATAATCGCCGCTGTCCATGGCGACGACCTCGCCATAAGGGCTGGTAACACCCAAAGCGGCGCCGAAACTGCGGCACGGTGCGGTCGCGGGACAGCCCACACCGGTATTTCCATCATTCCCGTTGACCGAGACATAGGTTTTCTGCGACGTTGCGTGGGCCAGCATGGAAAGAAAAAGGAACAGCAGGATTGTCAGCTTACAGCGGAGAAAGTTCATCAGTGCTCCCTTGGAACATCAAAAGTTGAATACCAGGAGCGGGAAGTTACTTCGGCAACTCTGGATTTATGGAAGCACGCCAAAAAAATTCACGGAATCAGGAACTCAGAAGTTGGTAGAGCTTATCACGGCAGTGGCCGCGGAGGACGCAGAGAACAAGGGGAATTTCTATATTCTGACTTTTTAACCGCTAAGTGCTGAATCATTCTTTCGCCGCGGCCGCAAACAGAATGCTTACCTTCTGCACTGATGCTTCGTCTTCAGCGTTGAGGCAAGTCTGTGATCGGTCGATCTGGCGCATCAAGCCTGTGAGCACTTTCCCCGGCCCGACTTCAATAAATGTCTGCACTCCCAGCCCAATCAGCGTCTGCATGCACTTAGCCCACTGGACAGCGCCTGTAACCTGGCGAACGAGCGCTTGACGAGAGCCTTCAGCAGTAGCTTTCGGTGTGGCGTCAATGTTCGCGATCACCGGCAGCTCGGGATTATTGAAATGGAGCTTCTGCAAATCCGCTTCGAGTCTGTCCTGTGCTGGCTTCATCAACTCGCAATGGAATGGCGCGCTCACCTCCAGCATCACGACCTTTTTGGCGCCGCGCTGTTTGGCTAGATCAGCTGCCCGCTCAACCGCCTTCTGATGTCCGGAGATCACAATCTGGTTCGAGGAATTGATGTTCGCCGGAGAAACGACTTCGCCTTGCGCGGCGTCGGCGCAAACTTGTTGCAGTTGGTCCAGCGCCATTCCCAGGATTGCCGCCATTCCGCCTTCACCGGCCGGCACTGCTTCCTGCATGTAGCGCCCACGGTCGCGTACTGTGCGCACGGCATCGGCAAAAGAAAGTGTTCCGGCGGCTACGTGAGCGGAGTATTCACCCAGACTGTGTCCAGCGGCAAATTGGGGAACAATCCCCTTTTCCTGCAGCACGCGCGCGACGGCAGTGCTCATCGTCAGGATGGCAGGCTGGGTGTTCTCGGTGAGTTTGAGCTGATCGTCAGGGCCTTCAAAGCAGAGTTGGGAGATAGAAAATCCCAAGGCATCGTCAGCTTCCTGAAACGTATGCCTCGCGACAGGATAGAGCGATGCCAGCTCTTTGCCCATTCCTGCTGCCTGTGATCCCTGTCCGGGGAATAGAAAAGCGACGGGGCCGTGGCTCATGCGGATTCTTCCGCCTTGCCGGTGCCAACAATGGATTCCGGCCGCATGGACTCAGATCGCGCAGCGCCAAGCTCTTTTTCGATATTAGTATTGATGGCCGACTCGTAAAACTCCTTGGCCACACGGATGGCATTCTTCATGGCGTTGGCATTTGATCGTCCATGGCCCACAATGGCTACGCCTTTCAGGCCCAACAGCGGCGCGCCTCCGTATTCTGCATAGTCGAGCTTGCGCCCGAAGTTGGCGAATGCTTTCCGCGCCAGCAACGCTCCTACCTGGGAAGTAATGGTCGAGGTAAGAGATTCTTTGAGCAGGAAGCGCACCGCTTCCACCAGCCCTTCAGAAATCTTCAGCGCCACGTTGCCGACAAAACCGTCGCAGACGATGACATCTACCTTGCCGTTGTATAGATCGCGGCCTTCAACATTGCCCAGAAAATTGATCGGCAGGTCTTTGATCACGGAATGCGCTTTGCGCGTGAGTTCATTGCCCTTGCCTTCTTCTTCACCAATCGAAAGTATGCCCACCGTAGGCTTGGCATTTTTGAAGATCGCGCGGTAGTACATTGCGCCCATCAGGGCAAACTGCGCCAGGTTATGCGGCTTGGAATCCACGTTGGCGCCTACATCAATCAGGATAGAAGGCTTGTCCTTGCCCGCCTGAGTGGGAAATACGCTGGCCAGCGCGGGACGGTCAACTCCAGGGAGTGCGCCCAGGACCATCTTGGCCGCGGCCATCGCTGCGCCGGTGTTGCCTGCGGTCACAAACCCTACGGCTCTCTTCTCTTTCACCAGCCGCAAGCCAACGTGCATGCTGGAATCTTTCTTGGTCCGCACCGCCTGCACGGCTTTTTCTTCCATCTCAATGACTTGCGTGGCGTTTACCACGTCAATCGGAAGATTGCGGGCTGTAGGATGGCCCGCGAGTTCCTTTCGCAGCAGTTCTTCAGGGCCGACCAGCAGTACTCGCACGCCATAGTTGCGCGCGGCCAGCAAAGCCCCTTCAATCTCGGGCCTCGGATGCCGGTCTGAACCCATTGCATCAACGGCTATGACAGTTTCCACTGGCTTTTGCACTTAGGCGTTTTCTTTTACCTGCGCTACTTCCCGGCCTTTGTAATAGCCGCACTTTGCGCACACGCGATGCGGCATCTTCTTCTCGTGGCAGTTGGGACATTCCGAGGCGGAATGCGCGGTAAGAAAGTCATGTGCGCGGCGACTCGAGGTGCGTGCTTTTGAGTGCCGCCGTTTTGGATTTGGCATTGTTTCCCTTTCTCCTGGCGCTTGGCATAAGCCTGCGCGCTATTTTCATCGTTCCAATTTCTTGCGAATATCTTCCAGCGCCGACCATCGCGGATCGGGCATCACCGTCACGCAGTCGCAGCTTTCCAAATTCAGGTTCTTGCCACACTGCGGACAAAGCCCTTTGCAGTTGGCGCGGCAAAGCTGCTTCACTGGCAACGCCAGCAGAATCTGCTCTTTCAACACGTCTTCCAGCAGCAGTCCTTCACCTTGATAATAACCAATCTCTGTGTCGGCCTCGCTGATCGCGATCTCATCCCGTCCCGCATCCACGCCCAGAGGCCGATACAACAGATCAAATTTTTCCGCCAGCGCATTATGCACCGGATCAAGACAACGGGCGCACTTGACTTCAACTTCTGTTGAAAAGCTTCCTACCAGCCTGATGTCCTCAACTATATTTCGGCCACCGCGGTTCTCGCGAATCAGTTCTGCGCGCCCTGCCGATTTCAAAGGCGCTGTCTGGATCTGGTCTTCCAGCAGCTCAATTGCGCCGGGCGCAAAAGACTCGTCAAATTCCAGATTTCGGAGCTCAAGATCCTTTACTTTTATGAACATAAGGGGCGCTCCGGAAATTCAGTGGCTCTAGTTTTGTCGGGGGAACGCTGGGACGATCGGCGACCGATGTCTGACGATCGTTGACAATATCTTAAGGATAAGGGCGTCGTCAGAGAGTGTCAAGGAATGCGGTGCGCCGTTAATGGAAGTGTCGCGTATACCTGATTCACCGATGACCGAATCATCCGATCCTACTCCTCCCCCCATCCCTCAACTAGGATTCTAAAGCGCTTATATGAATGCATCCCAGGGGCATCCCAGCCATTGAGGTGCACCCGCTGGGTTTCCGACCTTTCGATCTTGGCTGTTCTCCGCGTCTCCGCGGTGAAGTTTTG
>JASLFF010000360.1 GCA_030150795.1 Terriglobales bacterium
CCGTAACTTGAGGGCACCGGCTTGCCCAAGAGCCGCAGATAGACGCTGAGTTGAGTGCGATGGTGCGTGGTATGCAAAACACGCCGCCAGAAAACCCAGATACGTTCCCGCTGCACGTCAAAAAACGGCACCACTTCAAGCCACCATTTCTGATCACGATCTGCCATTCGCGCCAGCCGGGGTGCGCATAGTTCCTGATTGCGCCGCCAAAAACCTTCCGGCGTAAGATTTTGCGGCAACAGCGCGGTTGCTTCCGGTTCGCCGCCAAGACCAATGAATTCGGCAAAGAATCGCCGCTCAGAAAGCAGCTGGTGCTTCATGATTTCCAGGACAGTAGATGATTTGTCCGCCGGCTTGAAAGCCATGTCCTCTATGGCAAATTGCCGCCACAAGCTCACAACTTTGTTTGTTTCGCTCGCATAAGTATCAAGCAGATGCTGGAAAACCGGGTTGGCCGCGCGCGGTATCTGCGCTTCAGGAATGGCCGCGTATTCGTATTGCATAGGCATGATTGGCTGCTTCTGGTTTGACCCTTAACTGCCTGCCGCTAAATATCCTGCCGATTAAATTTTACGCTCGGGCGGCCTTCGCCGTTGTGGAAGCGGCCGCTCCTGGTTTTACGATTGCCGCGGCAACGAGGCCGGCAAATACAAATCCCATTGCGACCGTGCAGACATAAGCCAGCGTGTAATTGCCAGGGAAGCCATACCAGTTCCAGTAAGAGATGTTGGTGCTGATGGCGGCGAGAATGCCCACAAGGGTGATAAATCGCCAGCGCGCGGCAAAGCTGACAAGACTGGTCTGCCCCAGCAGGATTATCGCTAGAAGAACTTGAAGAATGTTAGTCCCAAGCTCAACCACCAATGCCTTGCCAAAAGAGAACTGGAGCGCCGGATGATATACCAGCAGGCCTGAAGGCCCGGTTTCCAACTTGTGCATGCGCGCTTCCATGGCGGCGGCCTGTTGCGCCCGGGTGGCATTTTCCGGAACGCCGAGGCCGGGAAGCGCATAGAGTCCGTCTTCCGGCATGTTTGCCTTCATTGACGTGAGGACCGCTTGTTCATTAGGGATCTCTTTTATTCCGGCCTTGCCCAGCGGCAATACATCATGCGCCACGTACGACCAGAAGAAGAAAGCCAGACCGCCAAGCGCGCCCGCCAGAAGTTTCTTTCCCATATATTTCTCCTTATTGCGAAACATCCGCCATATGTCGGGAACCATGCTGCTACGGACCGCAAGGATAGTCAATACGCATTGCGAACCACCCATTTGGGCAGGTACCGAACAAAATTCCGAAACCCAGCGCAAGAGCCTGTAATCTAGAGGAGAGCACCATCATGATCGGAGTAACCCTTGGCAGTTGAAGCTGAGTCAAAAAAAGTCGATACAAAGGTTGTTGATCCGAAGCCTGTTGATCCAAAAACGGTAGACCCCAAGAAGAAATCTGCCGCCGCTCATCTGAAGTCAGTATGGCCGATGATCGGGGAGTTGGTTCGTCCGCGGCGAGGGCTGTTGGGCCTGAGCTTTCTGCTGCTGCTGATCGGCAGGGTTTGCGGTCTGGTATTGCCGGCTGCGCCTAAATATCTGTTAGACGATGTGATCGGCAAGCATCATGCGAACCTGCTGCTGCCTCTGGTCCTGGCGGTGTTGGGCGCGACGTTGATTCAGGGGCTTACATCATTTGCGCTCACGCAGCTTCTTTCAAAAGAAGGGCAGCGTTTGATTTCTGAACTCCGGAAGCGGGTGCAGACGCACGTGGGCTTGCTCTCACTGAATTATTACGATGCGAATAAGACAGGCGCGCTGGTATCGCGCATCATGAGCGACGTTGAGGGCATCCGCAACCTGATCGGCACCGGGCTGGTTGAATTCTGCGGCGGCATTCTTACTGCCGTGCTGTCGCTTGTGTTCCTGCTGAAATACAACGCGGAGATGACAGGGATCGCTCTTGGATTCCTGGTAGTTCTTATGGTGGCGCTCAGCCGGGCGTTCAAAACCATTCGTCCGATTTTCCGCGAGCGAGCAAAGATCAATGCCGAGGTTACGGGCAGGCTTACCGAGTCGCTGGGCGGCGTCCGCGTGGTAAAGGGCTATCACGCGGAAGAGCGCGAATCGAACGTTTTCAGCCGCGGCGTGCAACGCCTGTTGGACAACGTCTTGAAGTCGCTGACCGCTACCTCACTCATGGGGCTGACCTCCACTGTGGTACTGGGAGTGGTGAGTGCCATCATCATGTTTATAGGCGCGCGCCAGATACTTGCCGGACACATGACGACAGGCCAGCTTTTCAGCTACACCATGTTTATGGGCTTTCTGATTGCGCCGGTCGCGCAGATTACAAGCATTGGAACGCAGATCACTGAAGCGCTGGCCGGACTGGACCGCACGCGAGAGGTGCTGGCGGAGAGCCGGGAAGACCAAGATCCAGAACGGTCAATTGTGCTTGGCCATATCAATGGCGCGATCACGTTTGAGAAGGTGGACTTTTCCTATGAACCCGGCAAACCGGTGCTGGATGACGTGAGCTTTGACGCGCAGCCGGGAACGGTGACGGCGCTGGTGGGCTCGTCAGGCTCGGGCAAATCGACGATCATTGGCCTGGCCGCTGCATTTTATAAACCAACGGCAGGCCGCGTGACGATCGATGGCCAGGACCTGAGCCGGGTGCGGCTGGATTCCTACCGAAGTGCGCTGGGCGTGGTGTTGCAGGATTCGTTTCTGTTTGATGGATCCATCAAAGAAAATATTGCCTTCTCGCGTCCGGAGGCTACCGAAGAAGAAATTCTTAAGGCCTGCCGCATTGCCCACGTGGATGAATTCACCGAGCGCTTTGCCGAAAAATACGACACCATCATCGGCGAGCGCGGCGTAAAGCTTTCCGGCGGACAACGGCAGCGCGTGTCGATTGCCCGCGCCGTGCTGGCCGATCCGCGAATCCTGATTCTGGATGAAGCAACGTCGAGCCTGGATTCAGAGTCAGAGGCTTACATCCAGCAGGGCCTGAAATACCTGATGCAGGGACGGACGACGTTTGTGATCGCGCACCGCCTCTCGACGATTCGCCAGGCCGACCAGATTCTGGTGGTGGAGTCCGGCAAGATCCTGGAACGCGGCAAGCACGCTGAGCTGCTGGCACTGCAAGGCCGCTATTACGATCTCTATACGCGGCAACATGGCCTGGAAGAGAATCTATTTCTGGCGCCGGGCGAAGGCGACAAAGTGGACGAAAAAGGCGGTGGAACGCGCGGCGGAGGCGGCGGCGTGCCGGATGCCGTAAGCCTGATTCGGGGACAGGGCTTCTAGGAGATCGGGAGATCGCGCGTGATCGGGTGATCGGAAAAACCTCCTACCACAAAGGAAAGAGGAACCAAAAGGTGGTGGAACGTCTGCCTTTCTGAAAACCCGTTTTTACCTTGTAACTTCCTAGAAAAGGCCAATCTCAAAGACTTGAGCGCCTTCATAAACTGTCATAAAATGAAGGTATGGCAATGACATTGCTGAACATATCCCTGCCTGAAGCCCTCAAGAGCTATGTGGAGGGGCAGGTTGCATCCGGAGATTGGGGCACGCCCAGCGAATTTATCCGCGAGCTGATTCGCCAGGATAAAGAACGCCGACTGAGTAATCTTGAACAGGAGTTGATCTCCGCGGCGCGGGGCGCCAAGGTTG
>JASLFF010000393.1 GCA_030150795.1 Terriglobales bacterium
CGCATACTGATTGAACAGACCCACCGTAAGCCACAGAATATTAACCCGCTGTTTTTCGAGCTCCCGGCCAAACCCTACAGGATCAAGCAAGGTTTTCTGTTTGATAACCACGATGCAGCCGCCATTCAGCAGCGGCGCCCAGACCTCCAGAGTCGAGACATCGAATGACGGATTCACGCCAAACGCCATCCGGTCTTCCTTGCTGAACTGCGCATAGTTGTTATTCCATATCAACCGCGTGATCCCGCGATGAGGCACCATGACGCCCTTCGGTTGCCCGGTCGATCCCGAGGTATACATGATGTAAGCCAACGCCTCTCCATCCAGTGGCGTGTCTAAGTTGGTGGTGGCTTCTTCATCGAAAATCAGTTTATCGATATTGACTCTTGCCCCAGAAAGCCCTGCTGGAAGTGCTGTCTCTTCCCATACCAGCACAGCTCGCGCTTCGCAGTCGGAGATCAGGAAGGCCTTACGTTCTTCCGAATAAGCGGGATCAATTGGCACATAGGCTGCACTGCATTTCAGAACGGCAATTTCCGCCACAACGAGATCAATGGAACGTTCAAGCAGGACCGCGACCGTGTCACCTGTTCCTACTCCAATTTTGCGCAGATAATGCGCTAGTTGGTTCGCTCGCCGGTTCAGCCCCTCATAGTTCAGCTCCTCATGCTCACACACCACCGCTACCGCATCGGGAGTTCTTGCCACCTGCTCTTCAAACAACTCATGCACGCACTTGTCTGCAGGGAACACAGTCGCGGTGTTGTTCCAGTCGTAGAGCACTTGATGGCGTTCTGTGGCGCTGAGCATCTCCACTCGTCCCACGGCGCAGCCCGGTTCCTTCACCACTGCATCCAGCATCCGCACATAGTGCCGGGACATCTGCTCCATTCGCCACCGGTCAAACAAATCCCGGTTGTACCACCATTGCAGCGCGATCTCGCCTCCACGCTCATAGGCGTGGACTTCCAGATCAAAGCGTACCCGCAACTCTCCACCGCGCACCGGATTCACTTCGAGATGTTTCAATTGCTGTTTGTCCAGCGGTGCATTTTGCAGGGCAAACACCACCTGAAACAACGGGGCTGCATTCAAGCTCCGTTCTGGCGACAACTCTTCCACCAACCGCTCAAACGGCACATCCTGATGCTCATAAGCCGCCAGCGCCGTCTGCCGCACCTCGCTCAGCAGTTCCCCGAAACTCATCTCACCTCGAGGCTTTACTCGCATCACCAGCGAGTTCACGAAGAAGCCAATCAGCGCCTCCAGTTGTTCCTCCTGGCGATTGGCAATCGGCGAACCTACCACAATGTCATCCTGCCCGCTGTACCGCGACAGCAACATCCCAAAGACCGCCAGAAGCGTCATGTACAGTGTCGATTGATGCTCCTGACTGATCCGCTTCAACGCCGCCACCTGCACCGGCGAGAGGTTCATGCTGCAAACTTCCCCGCCAAATGTCTGCAGCACAGGCCGCGGCCGGTCGGCTGGCAATTCCAGCCGCGTCGGTATCCCAGCCAACTGCTCCTTCCAATACGACAGCCCACGCTCCAGCGCCCCGCCCTTCAGCCACCTCCGCTGCCAGAGCGCAAAGTCCGCATACTGCACCCGCAACGGCCGCAACGGGTTCTCTCTCCCCTCTACAAAGGCCTCATACAACACCATCAACTCATGGTTGAATACACCTTCTGACCATCCATCCGACACGATATGGTGCATCGTCCGCAGCAGTACATGGTCCTGGGCTCCCAGCCGCAACAGCTTCACTCGCAATAGCGGGCCGCGCATCAGATCGAAGGGCAATTTCGCTTCGCTGCGCAACGCCTCCTGCACCCGTTCCTGCTGCGCACTCTCTTCCCCACCGCTCAGGTCCTCCAACCCAAGCTCGATCCGGCAATCCGGCTCGATCACCTGATAGGCTTCTCCCTCCACTTCCGCAAAGTGTGTGCGCAGACTTTCGTGCCGCTCCACAATCGCGTTCAGTGCCCGCTCCAATGCCGTTCTGTCCAGCTCTCCCTTCAGCCGGAGAGCGAACGGCATGTTGTACTCCACACTCGTGCCTTCCAGCCGGTTGATGAACCAGAGCCGCTGTTGCGCATGTGACAGAGGTAGCTTTTCTGGCCGTTCTTCCGCCGTCAGCGGAGATCGGCCCTCCTCCACGCTCTCCCGCAGACGCGGACCAAGCTCGCCTACCGTGGGAAACTCGAATAACGTCCGGATCGCTAACTCCACGCCCAAGGTAGTCCGGATGCGGCTCACCAGCCGCGTGGCCATCAGCGAGTGTCCTCCCAGATCGAAGAAGTGATCGTCCAGTCCCACCTTCTCCACACCCAGAACCTCGGCAAAGAGAGAACACAGAATCTCCTCCTGCGGAGTGCGCGGCGCCCGCCATGCGGCCGTCGAAACCATCTCCGGCGCCGGTAGCGCCCTGCGGTCCAGCTTGCCGTTCGGCGTAAGAGGCCATGCCTCAAGCACCATGACGGTCGCAGGTACCATGTATTCCGGCAGCTTCGAACGCAGGTTGTCCCGCAGTACTTGCCCTAGCCCGCCTTCCGCCATATTGCGAGCCGGGGAATTGCCGAACCTCCGATAAGATTCCCGTGGTGTCTCTGTCTTGATCTCCCGCCGCTGCCAACGAGGATTGAATATCGCTTCATAAATTCCATCCTTCCCAAATCCTCGCCAACAATATTCCACCCCTAGATTCGCCGCCCATTGCATGAAGGCATTCGGATCTTCTCCTGAAACCTCTGCGCAGAGATCCTTCAACTGCACCGCGTTGCTTACATCGGAGGCTTCACCGTCGATCAAGCGAACGGCCTCTACGGCCCACGCCGTTCGAGCATCGCGAATCCCGCGGACACCAACTCCTGATTCCGGACGCGATGCCAACACCTTCTCCAACGTTACCCGCCACGCGCCATCCTCATCCCAGTCCACCCAGTGATCTGGCTTCGCGATCTCTTCTTTGTCCCCAATCTCCAGCACGGTGTTGTACCGGAACCGGCTCAACTCATTGTCATAATCGCCCT
>JASLFF010000434.1 GCA_030150795.1 Terriglobales bacterium
GCCGGCGTTGTTGCCGCAACCATCCACTTGGTAAGGGGATATCCCATCTTGTGGCCGCAACTTGCGCCGCTGTGGTTTGCGCTGCTCATCGCCGTCGGCTTTCTCATGGTAAGTACATGGCGCTTTTACAGCTTTAAAGACTTCAATCTGCGCAATCGGCATCCGTTCCAGATCTTTATTCTTATCTGCGGATTCCTGGCGCTGCTGGTCGCTTTCCACCATTACATGCTATTCATTGTGGCCATTTCGTACGCGATGAGCGGAGTCATCACGCGGCTCGCCTACGTTTTCCGTCGCAAGCCGCCGGAGCCAAAGCACGGATATAATGAGGCTCCAGAGCCCAGATGAAAACTGAGACACAGAACCTCTTCCGCGTGGCGATTGTTGGCGCCGCTTCCCTCAAAGGCAAAGAACTTAAGGACGTGCTGGAAGAACGCAACTTCCCTGCCGCGGAAATCAAGCTGCTGGATGACGATGAGTCATTAGGCCAGCTGGAGCGCGTGCAGGATGAAGTAGCCGTAGTGCAGCCCGTGGGCCGCGACGAACTGGCGCAGATGGACTTCACGTTCTTCGCTTCAGATGAAGATTTCACCCGCAAGAATTGGAAGCTGGCGCGTGAAGCCGGCAGCGCGATTGTCGATATGTCATACGCGCTGGAAAATGAGCCCGGCGTTCCTGTAAGCGCGCCGTGGATTGAGCGCGAACTGGGCGAACTCACGCAATTCACGCTGGAGTCGAGCTCGATTGTTATGGCTCATCCCGCGGCAGTTGCGCTGGCGCTGTTGCTGCTCCGCGCAAAGAAAGCCGGGTCCATCCGCAGCAGCATTGCAACCATCTTTCAGCCGGTTTCTGAGCGTGGCCGCCAGGGAATGGACGAGCTCCACGAGCAAACCGTAAATCTTCTTTCATTCCAGCAAATGCCCACGTCGGTATTTGATTCGCAAGTTGCGTTCAACATGCTGGACCGCTATGGCCGCGCCTCAGCTAAACCTTTAGAAGCCACTGAACGCCGCATCGCAGCGCACCTGCGCAAGCTGCTTGGCGTTCATGCTCCGATGCCGGCCATGACTCTGGTACAGGCTCCGGTGTTTCACGCGCATACTTTTTCTATCTACATTGAGATGGCCGCTCCGATGGCCATTGGAGACTTCGCCCGCAGTCTGGTGGGCGAGCATGTGCAAATTGCGCGCTCGCCGGAAGATTCTCCCAGCAATGTAAATGTCGCAGGCAAGGATGAGGTCATGGTCGCCGTGCGGCGTGATGTGGTCCATGAAAATGGCTTCTGGCTCTGGGCTGCCGTCGATAATCTTCGTCTCGCTGCACTCACCGCCGCCGACTGCGCCACCGCGCTGGCTGCTGTCCGGCCGCATGGAAAAGTCCAGTGAGGTTCGCGCTTCACATTTTCTTGCTGGCGGCCATGGCCTTCACAATGTCTGGCTGCGGCTATCACACCGCCGGGCACGCCACGCGCATTCCTGCCAGCGTACGCACCATCGCCGTGCCGGTGTTTGTGAACCAGACACAGACGTACCGCATTGAGCAAATACTCACGCGCGATGTTGTACGCGAGTTTCTGGCGCGCACGCATTACCAGATCGCCAATGACGCCGGCCAGTCTGCCGACGCCGTGCTGAAAGGCACCGTCATCTCCGCGCAGGCCGCGCCGCTTACCTATGACGCGCAGACCGGGCGCATCTCCAGCGCCGTGGTTACAGTGTCAATGAAAGTTTCGCTCGTCGATCACAGCGGGCACACTTTTTTCGAGAACCAGAATTACACGTTCCGACAGCAGTATCAGGTCTCGCGTGAAGTCACCAGCTTTTTTGAGGAAGAAACCCCGGCGCTGCAACGCATGTCACAGGACTTTGCCCGCACCCTGGTAGGCGACATTATGGAGGCCTTCTGATGCCGGGACGAAGCTTTGCTCCGGCAGAAAAGTTCGCGTCAGAAGTTGCAGGCCGCAAGCTTCGCCCCGCGTATGTGCTCATTGGCGACGAAGTTTTCTTTCGCGACCAATGCCGCCAGGCTCTTTTGCAGCACCTTGTCCCCGCCGATATGCGCGACTTCAGCCTGCACGATCTTGATCTCGCGCAGGTGAGCGTTGCGGAAGTTCTGGACCGCGCGCGCACGCCTTCGCTCATGGCGCCGTTTCAGGTGTTCTTTGTGCGCGGCGTCAAAGAGCTTTACGGACGCGGCTCGCACGCCGACGAATTTGCCGCCATTGAAGCCTACATGAAAGATCCCAATCCTGACGCGGTGATCATCTTTGTCGCGGACCACATCAGCATTCCCGCCGATGTTCGCCGCATGGAGATGCAGGATAAAGACCGCTTTGAGCGCATCCGTGAAACGCTGGGCGAATATTGCGGCATTGTTGAGCTGGCGCGCGTTGAAGAAGCTGACGGCATGCGCTGGATCATCGACCAGGCGCAGAAAGAAAACGTAAAGGTCGATCAGGACGCCGCCCGCGAATTGATTGACGCTCTTGGCGCAGACATGATGCTCGTGAGCCACGAGCTGGAAAAACTCATTCTCTATGTCGCTGAGAAAAAGCACATCACGCTGGGCGATGTGGAGACCATGGTCCTCGCCGCCAAGCAGCGTTCCTTGTACGAACTTACTGACGCCATCTCCGCCCACGACAAAACGCGCGCGCTCAGCGTACTGGACGCGCTGCTCTCCACAAGTGAAGGCGATGACGCCGCCATTGGCCACCTTTATATGCTGGCCCGCACCTTCCGCCAGATGCTGGTGATCCTGGAAAAGAACGTTCGCGACTCGCGCGCCATCTGGCAGGCGCTGTGGCAGGGTTTTCGTCTGCCTCCCTTCGCCGCGGAAGACGTGATCCGCCAAGCCCGCCGCTATAAATCTCGCCGCGACCTCACCCGCGCTCTCAAGTTGATCGCCCGCGCCGACCTGGCTCTGCGCTCCAACGCTCCCAGTAAACGCCTGGTGCTGGAAAATCTGGTGATCCACCTCTGCGAAGAGCCCAAGATTGTGCCGACGGAATGGCAGCAGGAAGAATTGCTCTCTTCTTAGTCCCGAGCGGAGCGAGGGATCGCTATGGCAAGGATGAAGTTGGGGTCGTACCCACAGCTAGGTGAGGATTAGGGAAGGGTTGGGCGGCAAAGTCAGAGTGACGTTAGTGGTTGGTCAATTCTACTAGTTGATTTGCGACCTTATGGAATATCCTCAGCACGAAGGCTAGCCCGGATTTCTCACAATCTATCGAGGTTCATGCAAATCAGCTCATCCCCTTGAGTGTTCGCTGGTAGAAAGTTTCTAAGAGGCATGAAAACGCAGTTTGCGCCACGTTAGTGAGGCTGCCAGCAGAAAAATGCCCA
>JASLFF010000447.1 GCA_030150795.1 Terriglobales bacterium
CTGTACCAGAAATAAGCAAACACCAGGCCCGCCGATTCAACCATCCGAAAACGCCACTGCCGTTTCATGACCCTACCTCTCCCCGTTTTCCTAGCCTCTGGCCTCAACTTCCACACGTGCATGGGCAAAAGGCTGTTTCTCAATGGGGGAGAGAACACGCATCTTTTTCCAGTCGTAAGCAAACTCGGTACCACAGTCAAGACACACCACATACGTTCCGGTGAGCGTGGCGGCCTCGCAGCGGCGCTGTCCTGGCTTGCTGGTCTGGGGAAAGCTGATTCGTTTATGCCAGCATCCGAACAAAGCGTCAAAAATCTTCACAAACTCCTCCCGGCTGTTGCATCAAGCTAATCGCTCTTACAGCCTCATCTCCACACTGCCTGGGTCTTACTCAGGATCATCAAGCCCTTCAGGCCAGAGACCTCCGTTACTGTAAGTAGTGGTCTCGGCCTCGATTTCGTTTCACTTGATTTCCACATCCTCAATGACACAAATTGTCATTAGTTTGTATTACGAACATCGCTTTCAATACGTTGAACGCAGGTATTTTGGATTTGTTGCATTAAGTTTCGTTGTCGTTCTGGATGCTCAGCTCAGCAAGGTTTAGAAATCAATGAGTTAAATCGGCAAAAAGATTTAGCTTGCCACGCCTCAGCGGCACTAACCCAGGCATTCGAGCCGCTTAATCTGGCAGATTGATAAAATTATCCCGACGCATGGAAACCATCGATCCCAACGCCGTAGGACGACGCTCCAAAGACGCCAGCCGCCCATGGACATGGTCCATTGCCATGTATTCCGGCCCATCGCCTTTGCGCATGGCCGCGGCTCCCGGCGCTTCCAACCCAGTCATTTCCTCTGCGACTGTTACAGATGTCCCTGCGCGCTTTGTCGCTGATCCGTTCATGGTCAATGTCGACGGGCTGTGGCACATGTTTTTTGAGGTCTTGAATAACCAGACCAATAAAGGCGATATCGGCCGCGCCACCAGCCGCGACGGTCTCACATGGCGCTATGAACGAATCGTCCTTCAGGAGCCGTTTCATCTTTCTTACCCATACGTGTTCCGATGGAATGACGATTTCTATATGACTCCGGAAACGCTCGGGGCCAATGCTGTCCGTCTTTACCGCGCCACGTCATTCCCCGATCAATGGACCCTCGTCAAAAACCTGATTCCCGGCCCGCATGCTGATCCTTCAATCTTTCAGCGCGACGGAAGATGGTGGCTCTTCACCTGCCCGACGCCCCACAAGCATGACACTTTGGCTCTTTATTCAGCCGACGATCCAGATTCCACTTGGACCGAGCATCCTTCCAGCCCCATCATTGCCGGCAATAAATCAATCGCCCGACCCGGCGGCCGCGTGCTTGACTCTGATGGCAGGCTTCTTCGCTTCACCCAGGATTGCTATCCTACATACGGCAAACAAGTCAGAGCGTTTGAAATCACTGATCTCACCGCGACAACTTACAAAGAGCATGAGGTAAAAGAGTCGCCGATTCTGGTACCTGATGGCAGTTCATGGAACGCGTCCGGCATGCATCATATTGACGCGCACTTTGTAAACGGATCGTGGCTGGCTTGTGTTGATGGGCTCGTCGATTTTTAATGGCTTGCCCAAAAATGCAGTTACCACTGATTTCCACTGAGGACACTGATCAAATCAATGCTTCGCGCGTATATCTACTGACAGATTCTGATTTCTTATCAGTGTTATCAGTGTTCATCAGTGGTGAAAATTGAGTTTGGTGGGATCATTAATGTCACTCGGGCTTCGCTGTCTTGCTGCATTCGGGTTGAAAAGAATGTGAGGCCAGATCAACACAGACTATCTCAGCCTTAAACGATCCCACTCGGCGGTTCGCGCCAAAGGTAATTCCCGGCAGCAGGCCGGTCCTGAAGTCGCGCATCTGCTCCAGCGTCTGGATCAATTTTGCTCGCGTCACGTTCTTGCCTGCGCGGGCCAGAGCTTCCACCAGGATTTTTGCCGCGCAGTAAGCTGAAATCTGGACCAGCCGGTGATCGCTGGCTAAATTGTGACTGCTGAGAAAATAATCGAACTCATCCACCGCTCCCACTTCGGGCTGCAGTTGCGGATACGCAGCAAAAATCCTGCCCTGAAAACGCGCCGGAGCGCCAAGTATGCTTTCATCCAGCAGCGGCCCCAGCACAAAAACTCTCGGCGCCCACTCAGCTTTGTCGGCAGCTTGTATCCACGGTGCAAGCTGCTCTCCATCGCCAATAAAAAAGACCCGTTCTATTCCCTGGCTGTGCAAGTCCTGAATCACCTCCGCGCCCTTCGCCGCAGAAAACACAAATTCTTGTGGCTTCTCGACGCTCAATTCCTTCCAGGTTGTTTGCATGGCTGGGGCCACATCCGTCTGCAGCTTGCTGTCTGCCACTACCACCGCCGTCTTTTCCATGGCCGTCTTTTCGCGCGCAGAAGCAAAACGCACCAACTCCTGCTCCAGTTGCTGGAAGCCGGGTAGCAGATAAAATACTTCCCGATTTACCGGTTCGCTGGGCACGGAAAGTGCCAGCAGTCCCACCAGAGGCATTTTGCTTGCTTGTGCAACGGCTGCCAGCTTTTGCTCTGCATCGGGAACAAACGGCGCCACCATGGCAAACACTGGAGTAGCGGCCAGACGCTTCGCATTCTTCAGCGTAGCCGCGCTGCTGTCTCCTGATTCCGCAAACCGCAGCACGATTCGCCGCCCGTAAATTCCGCCGTGCTGATTCAGGTCGTCAAAGTAGGCGGTCAAGAGCGCTTTCACCGCGCTGCCGGTTTCAGCATTCTCACCCGTCAGCGGAGCCAGACTGCCAATGGTGATGCTCTTTGCGGTTACGCCGGGCTGCGGGGTGCTGGGCGGCTTTGATTGCAAAGCGTGGACGCGCATGTCCGCCGCGCCCGCATTGCAGCACAACATCAAGCTTAGGAGCCCCGCCGGCAATTTCAATGTCCAATGCAATGGCAAAGCCTTCTTGAAATCTGGTGACCCTGGCAGGAGTCGAACCTGCGACCTGCGGTTTAGGAAACCGTCGCTCTATCCATCTGAGCTACAGGGCCACTGCCATCATTTTACCCCGTAAATCAGCCTGCGGCGGCGCACGAT
>JASLFF010000452.1 GCA_030150795.1 Terriglobales bacterium
ACGGCGTAACCAGCGAACTTTCATTCACTGACGATGACGGCGACGACTGGCTTCCCACGCAAGGTTCCGGACAGCCTGCAGGCGTGGATCACCAGACCGTCGGAGGGGGCCCATACACTTCTCCCGCGCCTGCGGTGCATACGTATCCGCACGCAATCTATTACTGCTCGCAGGATATTGTTACGGCGTTTTGCTCACGCAGTGATGATGGCGGCGTCACATTCGGCCCAGGTGTTCCGATTTATACATTCACCACGGTCAATGGAGTGGACAAGCCCGTTGCTTCGGGAACTTGCGGCGGCCTGCACGGACATGTTCGCGTTTCTCCCGATGGCACAGCTTACGTCCCGAATGAAAATTGCCAGGACGCAGCAGGCGTCAGCCGCCCCGGCGTTGCTGTTTCCACTGACAATGGTTTGACTTGGGTAGTTCGCACCGTTCCAGACGGAGCCACCATCAGTCCCGGCAGCGATCCTTCTGTTTCCGCGGGCAAAAACAACACAATTTATTTTGGCTACGTAAATTCTGACGGCCATGCCAAGATCGCCGTATCGCACGATCGCGGCCTGCACTGGTCGAAATCTCAGGATGCCGGAACGCCCTTCGGCATTCAAAATGCCGAGTTCGCCGAAGTGGTGGCCGGAGATGACAATCGCGCAGCGTTTGGGTTCCTTGGCACGCCCAGCCTGGGTGACACGCAATCCGGTGACTTCCTTGGGGTATGGCATCTCTACGTCGCGTTCACATACGACGGCGGAATAACGTGGACCACCTCTGACGCCACTCCTTCTGACCCGGTGCAGCGCGGCTGTATCTGGAACGGCGGCGGCAGCAATCCGTGCCGCAACCTGCTCGACTTTAACGACATTACCGTCGATAAATTTGGCCGCGTGCTCGTGGGCTATGCCGATGGCTGCACCGGAACCTGCGTCACCGATCCTTCACAAAACGCCACCGCTGGCCCCGCAACAGCGCAGGACGCGCTGGCAACCATTGCGCGGCAAACCGGCGGTCGCGGGTTGTTCGCTGCTTTTGACGGCACGCAGTTTGGCACGCGCAGCGGCGATAACGAAGGCGGCGGCAAACTCTGCTTTGGCGATCCCGCACACGGCGTCCGTGGCGGGCCAGATTGCGACGACAATCGCGAACACTAAATTGTTGTAATCACCCGGCCCGCGTGAAGGAATTATTTTTCGCGCGGGCTTTCTCTTCTGCTCCAACAGCTAAAATTGCTTCTCTGGGACATGCGATGAAAAACCTATTAAGGCTAGTGCTGTGCTTCTTGCTGCTCGCCGGCGTTGTATTCGCCGAGCAAAGAGCTGCACACGATTCAGCCAAGCCGAATGCCTGCGCTGTGCTCACTCGTGCGGATGTTCAGAAGGTACAAGGCGATCCTGTGCAGGAAACCAAACCGAGCACACAGCCTGCCGCTGGCTTAGTCATGTCGCAGTGCGTGTTTCGCACCGCCAATCCTAGTAAATCGGTCAGTGTTGCCATAGCCTCTCCTGGATCCATTTCTCCACGCGCGTTCTGGCAGAAACAGTTTCGCTCTGTCCATCCAGAGTCTGGAGAAATAGAAAAAGAGAAGGCGGCAGCTGGACGCAAAGGCGCCAAGGAAGAAGAAGATGAAGGCACACAGCCGCGCACCATCCAAGGAGTGGGAGAACAAGCCTATTGGGTCGGCAGTCCCATGGTGGGCGCGCTCTACGTTCTAAAGGGCAATACTTTTTTGCGGATCAGCGTGGGCGGAGTGCGTGAAGAGCCCGCACGCATTGAAAAATCCATCACCTTGGCGCGTCTTGCGCTGAAGCGCTTGTAAATTAACAAATCATTACACGCCCGCCGATTGCAGGCCATCGACTCTTTATTCAAATTAGTGGCGTTCGCTCCGCATTTTTAGACTGCAAACGTTCCTTTCAGCCAATGAATATGCAGCACCAAGTGCTCTCATCACTTTCGTAAAAAATTAAACCTTTTAATTTCAGTCCAATGAAACCGTAATCTCGCGCTTTTAAAACCATTTGTAACGGATGTAGTTGCTCTGAAACGGATGATGCATACGGAGCACTACGCAGCAGAAGGTTTACAAATGGCTTTCGGGGGCGGGCTGCTTTTTAAGCCAGCCGGAGGAGGATTTCCGCCATATGGAACTCTGTTACATGGTAAGCATGAGCACGTTGCATGAAATTTTGCAGTCAGAAGCCAAACCAAACACCGCCTATCGACTCCTGGCCAGCGGAGACACCGTAACGGTGATTCATTACGGCCCAGAAGGCTTAATCAACCAAATCGCTTTTCCCATTATTTATCGCGTTGAAGATGTTCCTGAGGACGAAGGAACGCTTATGCTGATGGTGGCCACGGAACGCAGCCGCGAATGGCAGAGCTTCTGGGTACCGCTGGAAACAAAATTGTCGCATTGCTGTTCGCTGAATACTGTGGCGTAAAGCGGTTGGGAAGATCAGCGCGCAGCGGCCTTTGCACGTGTCTTCTGGGGCTCAGGTGTCTCGAAAGAACGGGCCTTGCGAAATTCATCAGTCGGATGCAAAGGCTCTGATCGTGGGGGCGACAGGTAAGCTGCCAAATCGGCGCGGCTCAAGCCCCAAAGATGTTTGGCTGCAAGTTCCCAGTGTTCGGCGCGAGTAATGACTGCCAGCCCTTGCTGCCATTTCATCAGAGACTAAGATGCCGCTATATTCAGCCACAATGTTGCTTTTCTGCAACATGGCACAGAGCCAGGTTCATAACCAGCCCCCGCCACTAGAGCGACTTGAGAACTCAATAATCTCCCAGCGAATCGTCAGGGAAGAGCGCCGGCCCAATCACTCCATTGCCTTTGGGGTCGTCTTTGAATTCATGCCCTTTGTTGCTGTTGCCGGGATTCGCAATATCGAATGCAAGCCAGAATTGCGGCACTTCCTGTATCATCTCTTCTTTACCTTGGGAGAAACCATGCCGCAGAAAACACTCTTGATTCTTTTGCTCATCCTGTCGATCGCCCTGCTCGCCCAAACCAAGAAACCTGCCTCCTCTGGCAAGAAGACCGATGGTCCCACTGCGGTTTCCGGCAAGCCCACCACCACATCGAGCGGGCTGGAATACTGGGACATCAAAAAAGGCAGCGGCAAGCTGGCGGAGAAAGGCAAAAAAGTGAGCGTGCATTACACCGGCTGGCTCACCGATGGAAAGGAATTTGATAGCTCACGCGACGCAGGCGAGCCAATTCAATTCGACCTGGGCACCGGCCAGGTGATCAAGGGCTGGGACGAAGGCATTGCCGGAATGAAGGTCGGCGGCAAGCGGCAGTTGCGAATTCCTCCAGCGCTCGGCTATGGAGCGCGCGGCTTTGGCTCCTCTATCCCGCCAAACTCTACCTTGGTTTTCGACGTTGAGCTGATGGATGTGAAGTAAGAGCGGCTTTTGGCTCCTAGCTGCCGGCTACTGGCTTTTGGCTATTAGCTTTTGGCTCTTGGCTTTTGGCTCTTGGCCAGCTAAACAAAAGCAGCCGCGAATTTCGCGAATGCACACGAATCAAAAACTAAAAATATGATTCGCGTCTTTCGCGTTGATTCGCGGCTAAGTTCTTTCCTATCTGACCTGTCTACGGAAATCTGCGTGCTATTTTTTTGGCTCATTGCTGAATGCTGATTGCTGAGTGCTACCTTGCCAGAAACCAGAAAAACAGCAGGTTGGAAATCAACATTCCCGTCATAGCACAGCCCAGCCAGAAATTTTCAAAGCGGCTGTTGGTGGTGCGCATGATCTTGGAATTATTGGAGAGCAGCAGAATATAGGCAAAGATCGGCACCAGCACCACTCCAGCCAGGGCTTGTGACCAATACAGCACGGGCACAGTATGGACCCCAAAAAAGTCGATCACTACAGCCAGAAAAACCGTAGCTGAGATCATCACAAAGAAAAGGCGGGCATTCCATGGCTCCATGGACAGGCCGGACCGCCAACCCGCGGCTTCCGCCACGCTGAAGCAGAGTGACGCCACCAGGATCGGCAGCGCAATCATGCCTGACGCGATGATCCCGAGCGCGAACAACACCGTTCCCAGAAATCCGAATGATCCCAGAGCCTCTGAGGCCGTCCGCGTGGTCATGTTTGAGGGATCGGCCACATGCATATGAGACGCCGCTATCATGGCCGAAAGCGAGATCAGGCAAGCAACAAATGTTCCGGCGTGCGACTCCGTCACGTGCGCCTTGGCCAACCCTTCCGGCAGTCCGCGCTTGGAGCTGGTTTGCCATACGATCACATCGGGCGTAAGCAGAGATCCAAATACGGCCACCACGCCCATCATGTATCCCGAATTCACCTGCATGCGCGGCAGCAGCACGTCTTTTGCCAGCGTGGTAAAGGAATCGGTGACCC
Source organism: Terriglobales bacterium (assembly GCA_030150795.1). The sequence goes on from JASLFF010000452.1 coordinate 4,381, forward strand.
GATACGCCGCCAGCACGTAAGCAACAAGAATCAATGTTAGGCCGCCCAGTACTTTGGTAGTCTTCTGGTAATCGCCAATGATCAGCACATACCAGACGGTAAACCCCACAATCGCCAGGAAAAACAGCCGGGGAGACATGGTGAGAAGAGAGCAGCTGTCGCTCACAGCAACAATATCACCCACGATCATGGCCATGTTGACCCCAACGATCAATAGAGCGATGACCAGTGCCATCTTGCGCCCATAGTGCTCGCGGACGAGTTCAATCAGGCCCTTCTTGGTTTCTTGCCCGATCCGCGATGATACGGCGAATACGCTAAATAGAACAGGAACGCACAGCACCACAACCCAACCCAGTGACACGCCAAAGCTCGCGCCCGCCACGGTGGCCGTCAGGACTGCAGCCGGATCAAGGTCAGCAGCTCCGGCGATAATTCCCGGCATGGTGCGCGCGGCCTTATGAAAGAGCGTGGATTTCGGGTTTTCAGGAGCAGTTTTCTGCGCCAGATGAAGGGCTTCCATTTTAGATCCATTCACTTAGAAGCAGATGCAGCTCTGCTAGTTGGAAGCCTTAGGAAAGGAAGACTAGGGGAAAATTCACCCCTCCCAGGCGATTTTTCCCAAAATGGAACTCTTAAATGCTCAGATTCTGCAGGATTGTAGCCGCTGAGCTTCGGCGCAAATCAGAGCGGCGTCCAGCCTTGGCATTCCTCGGCTGTTGGAGGCGTAGCCACGGGGAACCCCGAGTGCGATCGCACAACCGCATCAGATACGGAACAGAAGCTGCGGTGGCCAGCGTTCGCATTGATGGGCGTGGCCGCAATCACATATTCCGTGCAGGCGTTTTCAGTTCCCTGTTGCTGTTCCCCAAAATGGGCTGGGGCGCAATTGGAGCTGATGGTGAATTTGTATTGGCCTCTCTCGCACCAGACACCGGACGTACAACCGGCTCGGCCCAGCTGGCTGTCTACAAGACAGGCATGTTCGGCAGTGGCTCCGCTTCTGTCGGCGCAATTGCCACCCAGCGTGACCAAATCGCGCGCATATCCTTGCTCCGGATACGTGGTTGAATAGGTGATTTGCGCGGTGTTAATTGTGCGCACGGTACTTGCGGCGGCAGCTTCATTGGCTGAAATTCTGGCCCGCAACAGGTTGGGAATGGCAATGGCCGCGATGATCAGAATGAAAGGAAGACTGATATAACCCAGAATCAATCCCGTCAGGGCCATTCCCTCCCCTTTTAGTCTGCCCATGCTTTTTTTGATTCTTGAGAGCGAAATGTGCCCGATGATAATGGCTGGAATTCCTGCAAGGAAAGTGAGGCATAGGACAATCGAAGCTATTCCCAGGACCATGCTCGCGATTGCGCCTCCATCTGTCTGGGCCGGCTGGTATGCCCGATAAGTTTGGGCTTGGGGAGGATATTGCGCCGACTGTTGACTTGGAGCAGGAGGCACATTCAGCCAGGGTGATGTTGAAGCTGGGTTGGGCGCGCTAGGCTGCTGGGCTGGCGGCGGTGGCGGCGTGGGAACAGCCTGTACCGGCGCTGCGCACTGCGGACAAACTGTGGCATCTTCGGGCATGGAAGCCCCGCACTTGAAGCAAAACATTCACACCTCACTCGGCTTCCGCCCGTAGCTTACTGATATTTGGGAAAAGTACTTCATTCAAATTGAAAAGGCAATCATTTCGCGGCTTGGGGAATCACCTTTGTAATGCGTCAAAATGCTCTCGGCTGGACTTTAAGCAAAGCGTTTGAGCGCTGCTTCGGCAGCAAAGTATCCGCACATGCCATGAACGCCAGGGGCGGGTGGAGTTGAAGAAGAGCACAAAAAAACGCCATCCAGCGGCGTGCCATAAAGACTGGCCGTCGGACGAAGAAACATCTGGCTCAGGTAAGCTGCGCCGCCGCCGATGTCGCCACCGATCAGGTTGGGATTGTGCCGCTCCATGTCCACTGGGCCCATGACGGAACGCGCCGCAATGCAGTCCTTAAAGCCGGGAGCAAATCGTTCCACCTGTTTTTCAATCGCCTCAGTTACGTTGCCGGTGAAT